>JARRKF010000390.1:0-4185 GCA_037388405.1 Ignavibacteriaceae bacterium
CGGAACTAGCTGGACAGAGGCAGCAACCACCGGACTGGAAATGGGTTCTATTGACTGGCAGCGGGTAAGTACTGATAGTATTGATATCTGGAGCGTCGGTTATACAAGCTCCGGAGGATATCATAGTGTGGTATATAAAAAGAGAATTGGTTTTGAGGTAATTCCTGTTGAACTGGCGTCATTTACTGCAAACGTTCAGAACGGTAATGTTATTCTGAACTGGCAGTCATCGTCTGAGATGAACAATAGAGGGTTTGAGATTCAGAGATCAGTTCGTGAGGTTCCCTCCAGAGATATCGGAGGTCAGGGATCAGATGTTATGGAATGGAAGAAGATAGGATTTGTCGAAGGGTATGGAACGACAACGGACCCGAAACAATATACATATACTGATAAGGACATAACTTCAGGGAAATACCATTACAGGTTAAAACAGACTGACTTTAACGGCTCTTTTAAATATTCGGGAGAAGTAGAAGTTGAGATAAATCCGCCGAATCAGTTCATCTTAATTCAGAACTACCCGAATCCGTTTAACCCGACAACTACAATAAACTACCAGCTTGCGCAGACAGGATTCGTTACACTTAAAATTTATGATATACTCGGGAAAGAAGTTTCGACATTAGTTAATGAACAAAAGAATCAGGGACGATATTCAGTTAGCTTCGATGCTTCAAAGTTGGCGGGTGGAGTCTATATATATCAGCTGCGCGTTAATAATTATGTAAGCTCAAAGAAGATGCTGCTGCTGAAGTAATTTAAGGGAGCGAAAGCTCCCTTTTTATTCATCATCTGCTACTGGTTTAGTTTTTGTGATCGATGGTAGAGTATAATCCCTGAACTCACAAAAGGATTTCTTATAGAAATTCTCTTCGTATATTACAGCTGTTACTACACGTATATTAAATGGTAAAAGAGTTCGGCCCGGCTGTGCCTCCAATGCCGTGTTTATAATAATTGTTGCAAATTTTTCCTAAGTAATTTCTCTCCACATTGTGGAAGTAAAAGCTCAAGAGATTAATTACAGAACTTTCCGGGTTGACAGCAGGATTATTCGCCCAGAGTCGTTGAATAACTATACAAAATTCAAAATATTCAAGGAATACTTAGAAAGAAAAATATATTTTTCCCGGAATAAAATAATTATAGGAGCAGGAGATGATAATCGGTTTAGTCGATAAGCTTTTAGATAGGGTTATTCAGCTTTTTACATATGAAAAAAAGAAGCGGTCGGAATTATTGCAAAATTATGTTACACCTGTTTTCTTGGAATTTGAAAATGTACACAAAGCTTACCTCGAATCATTTTTGAGATACAGAGAATTAATTAAAACAAGCCAGAATCCACATTGGATAAATGAATTAAAAGGAACGCTTGAAAAAGATAATTTATTCACAGCAGATAGTCGTTCTAAATTAGAAAGACTGGCGGAGTCAAGGAAACAGGAACTGTTTGGTGGTTTTATCGAAGATATCCTCAATTACTTGATGAGTGCCAGAGTTGTAGATCCTGCGGGCAAGTTTATTTTTCCTGGACACGTCCAGCGATGGCGGCAAGGATTTATAAAAACCCTTGAAGAGATAGAGCTGGGAAGGTGGCAAATGGTTTTTGATCCCGATGGGCAAGAAACGCCGTTAGATCCCGATGAAATACAGTTAAAATTGCAAAATGTAATTAATACATACAAAATAATTAATTTCAACAATGATATCGATCAAAAACAGAAACGTGTCTGTGCGTTTTGGGCATTAGATCAGGTTGTTATAGAGATGCAACAGCAATATGATCGGGTTAGCCGAGATTATGCTGAATTATTGACTAAATTAACATAAATAGAGCACCAGCCAATCTTCTTACTTGTGATTGTACTGTGGGCTTAAACGTTACAAACTCACAACAAATCGGAATCTAAAACATTCAAATTAATGGTTAGGCAGTATAAAAATTAAAAACAATCAGATTAAACTGAAGATTCCCCAAACAGGATTCAGAAATTAAGAACTTGTTATTTTTGATCTCGAAGTTATCGGTAACAAATCATAGAAGAGTATCGTGGGATTTACCATGATTGTAAAACCATATCAATTCGTCAAAGAGAATTAGGGAGCTTCGACTCCCCTTTTTATTTTCAGTAATCAAATTCAATTCTAATCACCAGAAAATATTCCAAAACAATTTAATTATAGCTTTTGTTACAAACCCATCATTTCGCTAATTTCAATTACTATAATGAGCAATGCAATAACTCCAAAGATTACTGTTAATATTATTGCTGGTGATTGATCTTTGTATTTAACTAAACTTATTAACCCTGTAATGAAAGTAACAAGTCCCGAGGCAAGCATAGTTGTGCCAATTACTTTAGCTTGTATGCTGCCTCGTGGCGTCATTCCGTTATCAACACTAATGATAATTGTTATAAGGCAAAAAAGAAAAATTAATAGCAATCCGCTGGCATATTTACCTAGCAGTGATTTGTGCATCTTTTTTCTCCTTATATCATTACTTTATTGGTGCTAACAAACGACTTTTTAACCAAAATGTCGTCCAAATAAATGGAAAACCACAATTTGCAGGATTGGGAATAGATACTTAATAAACTCAATTGCAACTAAATTATATTCAAACATTTGTTTCTTTCACATTTTCCTGTCAACTTCCCCCGCTTCCGGGTTTGTATTTCTGCCTTAATGGTTAAAATTTTTAAAGTCAAAAATATTTAAAAACTGATTTTAATAAGGCTGGGACTCCTATTTAGCTTTTGTAATGTTATATAATAATTTCGGAAAGAAGCAAATCAGATTTATTTAGCTATTGATCAAAGTTAAAAATATCCCTTTCAATTAACCACTGCCCTTCTCTCTGTTCTCAGTAGATTGCTATATACTTGCCAGTTCCGCCGGATATCTTTCCATAAGTATCAACAGTATAAGAGAATATACCTCTTATAAAAGCAATATCTCCAATACCATCTACTTCAATTATCTTCTGGTCATATTCTGTTATTTTAGAAGGTCGCGCTTTAAACTCCTTAAGAATCTCTTCATGCCCCTGAATAGTTGAACCTTTAGGAAGCATTCTAATGGCGTTATCAGTGTACAATTTGGTAATTGTTTCCCAATCATTTCCTGCTTCAGCATCACGATATTGTTTCGTGGCAATCCGGAGTGCTTTTAAATCAGCATCTGTAAGTGAATTGTTTTTGTTCCCGGATTCTTTGCAAGCAGATATCCATAGAACGATCAGTAAGGAAGAAAGCAACAAAACACTTTTACTTTTTATCATTTTTTCTTTCAATTTAAAATTGGGTCTGAAAAGTTTAAAAATTCAATGAGGAAGGACCGATATTTTTCCTTAGGCTTGATAATTTGGCCGCGGGTTGAGGGGCTTATTAGATGGTTTTTCATTTATCTTTTAGACATTTAACAATTTTTATTAATAAATAAACACAACCATAATTAAAGAAAGCGGTACTTTTAATATAGCCTTTTTTTGATGCTTTAAGCCCGGATGTACTCTTAAAAATAGAAAGGAAATCACATACGTCACACAGACTATAAGGCTAAATCAGAACCCGGGTCCTTTGCAGCATGTACCCAAATAACATTCACCGTTGCCATAAGGATGAAGCTGACAGCAGATAATATACCACCGAATCCTTCCCATCGCCATGCAACGAGAAAACCGATCAGCCCAATAACAAACAGAAATGTTACTAACCCATGTTCGAAATCGGGACCGGGCATTTCACCTTGCTCTATCACTTCCGCAATAAAGAATAATAGAGAAAAAACAACAATGAGTGTTCCCAGAATTCTTGCAACCCATCGTGCCAAGGTTACCATTTTTGTTGGTGAAGATTTAGTTTTCATAATTTATTCCTCCTGGATTGACATAAGAAATCAGAAAAACCTGAGAATGAATTTGCCTTCCTCTGAGAAATTAGAGAGATTATCAAATGACCCGATGAAATCCAGAAGGCTTTTTAAGAATTTTGTGATGTGATATTGTTTTTATGATCATGATTCAAATCCCATCTTTTTTCTCAGCGCTTTAAATCTCGAATCCTCCCTAATAGGATCGAACGGCGGTGCGAATAAATAAAGCAGGTTACTGTCATGTTTTTCAAACGCTTTATCAAACCACTGGAACATCTCGTCTATCTGACCCAATCCCAGATA
>JARRKF010000391.1:0-2632 GCA_037388405.1 Ignavibacteriaceae bacterium
AGAATGGAAATATTACCTCAACCCCCCCTGACTTAACGCAGAAGAAAGAAGTTAAAGCTGAAAGCATTGAGGTAGGTATCCCAAAGGCAGAAGACCGTGTCAACAACAAAATCAAAATAAGGACGGGCAGGCTAAATCACTATGACGAAGCAAAAGGCTTTGGATTTATTACTGACTCCGAAACCAAAGAATCCATATTTGTACATCGCAATGATAGTGACGGGGATTTAAAAACAGGTTGCCAGGTGGAATTTGAAACTGAAAGAGGGCCAAAAGGCTTAAAGGCAGTAAATGTAAAAGTAAAATAGACAACCTTCCCATCCTGAATATATTTTTCAATACAAGGTATGTAAACAAATAAGGTTACGCCATTTGAGACTGGTGTAACCTTTTGTTTTTAAAGTCACACCAGGCATACCTCAAACAATGGATAAAACCTCTCTTTTGTTGTTTGATGTCAATGGTCTCGCAAAATCGTGCTCTTTTTTGGATGGAACAGTTTCAATTTACATCCAACAGAATTTCTGACAACTAACAAATAACACACTGAAAATAAGTAAAATCCCTCACAAGAGGGATTGCTTTTTGTCAAGGGGTTCCGTAATTTTACTACATTAAGGACATAAGTCCTCATTGTTTTAATCTTTACCCCAACAAAACTGAAATGAAGAAAAGTATAACAATATTTGTTCTCCTTTTAATATTAACTCAGGTAATAGGTCAGACATCTGTAACATTTCAAGTGAATCTTGGAGATTTGACGAAACAAAGATTATTTTCTGATAATTTAGGTGATGAACTTTGTATTAGAGGTTCCTTTAATAGTTGGAAAGGAAATGATTTAAGGCTGAAGAAATCGCCAAATTCAGATTTATATATTGGAACATTTAATTTGGGAAATATCGGAGATACAATTTCTTATAAGTTTGTTATCATAAAAAATCAAAAATTTTCATTTTGGGAATCAAATCCGAATCCCACAAATACAGACAACGGAAACAGGCAACTGATTATTGATAAAGATAGCATTGTATTACCGCCTGCCCACTTTTACTATGATGAGTATTTTAAGTATCCTGTAATATTTTCCGAAGCGAAATTAAAGGAAGATTATCTGCAGTTTAGAAATATTTTAGAAACCACTCATCCGGCTCTTTATGATTACACATCAAAAGAAGTTCTTGATTCGATTTTTGATAGCAATTATGACCAAATAACCTCAGACCTTGAGTTTAGTAAATTTTTAATCTTGATGACTGAAGTTATTTCAAAGGTGGGATGTGGTCATTCAAGTCTTTGGGTTCCGGGGAAATTCTGGAATGTGGCTCCTGAAAAATTATTTCCGCTTAAATTAGTAATTTCCAATAATAAGACCTTTGTTAAAGGCGATTTTGATAATTCCAATGAAATCCCTGTTGGCAGCGAAATTATTAGTATCAACGACCAACCGGTTCATTTAATAATTAAGCGACTTTCATCCTTAACTTCTGCTGATGGCTTCAATTCATCTTATCGTCAAACAAAGGTAGCTCAGAATTTTTCTGTAAAGCATGCTTTTGCATATGGTTTCCCCGAAAATTTCACTGTAGAATTTATCACCCCGATTAATAAGCAAAAATTAGAAAAAAGTATCTCTCCGGTTTCAAAAGAAACTATTGATAAAAGCAAAAAGAAACACGCAGAACTATCTTTCAAGCAAATTGAAGGAGTTAATGCAGGCTTGTTAACTATTAATACATTTGGCTATTATGGGGAAGTTGAAATGTTCCATAATTTTATTGATAGTGTCTTTCATGAAATTCACAAACAGGATATCAAAAATCTAATATTAGATTTACGTGGCAATGGTGGAGGAGATCCATTTTGCGCTTCTTATTTATGGAGTTATCTCCAACCTGAACCACTGCCTTATTTTGAAGACCATTATGGGAAATATGATACGCTGGCAAATCCAATTCCTAAACCTAAGTATAATTTTAAGGGTGAATTATTTACCTTAATTGATGGTAATGGATTTTCGACAACTGGTCATTTTTGTGGATTACTTAAATATCACAAAGTAGGAACTTTTATTGGTTCAGAACTAGGTTCAACATATACATGCACAGGAAATGCAACCTATCCTCGACTTAAAAATACCGGGATAATGGTAGGGACAGCTCGAGTTAGAAGATATACAGCAGCCGTAAAAAACATGAATCCATTGAAAGGCGTCTTACCTGATTACTTTATTGAATTAACTCAAAATGATATAATTGCAGGCAGGGATGCTGTAATGGATTTTACGCTTTCGTTGATAAAATCTAAATTTTAAGTCTTGCGAAACAAGGACATATTAACATAGCTTTAAGCAAAATTAGAAGCAAATATTGAATCCCCCATTTTATGGAATTGATAAAATCTGATAATTGGGAAGATGATATTCTAATACTGAAATCAATAATGGTTATATGCAAATAAAAAAGGCTACACTTTAAAAATTTAGTGTAACCTTTTGTTTTAAAAGTCTCCCCGGAAGGGCTCGAACCTTCGACCCGCTGATTAAGAGTCAGCTGCTCTGCCAACTGAGCTACGGAGAGTTATCTAATTCTAAAGAACTGCTTTTCTTTTCAGGACTGCAAAAGTACATTTT
>JARRKF010000392.1:0-2619 GCA_037388405.1 Ignavibacteriaceae bacterium
TCCCATTTTGCGTAATCATTATAACTTATTAATAATTTGCTTTCGGGCACTTTAAAATCTGTTCCGGGGAGCGGTGTTAGAGGCTGCAAATTAACGTAATGTATTTTTAATTTTTTCAGGGTGATCTCAAGTTTCCTAAATTCTTCTTTCCCCCAGTCAGGGGATAGAATAACTGTAGCATAGCAATCAACACCCAACTCGTTAAGCACCTGCATCGCCTTATAGTTTGTGTTCACATCAATATTTTTCCCAAACGATTTAAGCTCCTCTTCAAAAAAAGACTCAAATCCTACTATAACTGTTCTTAATCCGTTATTTTGAAAACGAGATATTAGTTCAGGATTCTTTGCAATAAAATCTGCTCTTCCATAGATGAGGTAATGCTTTTTGATATTTCTGGTTTCTATTTGGGTTAAAAAATCTTCAACGTAGTTTTTATCGGCAAGAAAATCGTCGTCAACTATGTAAATCTCTTTTTCGTTAATGGACTCAAGTTCTTCTATTACACTTTGCATATCTCTTTGCCAGTATTTTTCTTCGGTTATCTTTCTGCAAAAACAAAAATTACATTTGAACGGACAACCAAATGTTGCTTTTAGTAAAGCGACTTTATCGTGGAAAATGTAAAAGTATTTACTTCGGTATCTGGATGTAAGGCTTCTGTCAGGTAAAATATAATTAAAGTCTATTGCCGGTAATTTTTTGTCGTTCAAAGTCTGTCCATATCTAAATACGCCATCTGGAATTTCAGAGCCATATTCAATGTGGTCGAGAACTTTGGCAAAAACTGTTATTGCATTTCTTACGACTCTGTAATCAATAGCCGGATGATTAAAATCGTCTGGACATACTTCGCAATGAACGCCTCCAACAATAGTTTTTATCTGTTCGTCAAAGTGTTTGGCAGTTTTACAAATAGATTTAATAGTCCCGACATTAGTTATGTAACCTGTAACGCATAAAACATCAGGCTTATAAAGTCTCAAGAAGTATTCAATTGGTTTTTTCTCTATTATCATATCAACTATTGTAACAGAATCCTGCTTGCGCTTGCATGCACCTAAAATTTCTAATTCAAGTGGTTCTACAATCATTACGTGCTGTAAACCTATTGTTTCTTTCTCAGGTCTCGGTCTTATTAATAATAGCTTCATCAATTCTCCTTAAACACGTGGTGAACTGGGATTTTATTTTTGTATTCAAGCAGCTTTATTGCTGAGCGTAAAAGGAATCGCACAATCAGATTTTTATGGAATGCAGCCAGATAAAGTTTATGATTTTCTCCTCCAAGTCGCATTTTAGGTTCTTCTGCAGTTTGCCCTAAATCAATGCTCTCTGCATCTAGTCTAATCCCTAGTTTAATAATTTCTATCAGGAATTTAAGGTAAGTTTTATATTGTTCATTAAGGGAGTAATCCAGACCACCCAGAAAAAAATATAATTTCTGGTTAGTGTAGAGAGTTATAAACCAACCGACTAACTTATCTTCGAGTGTGACTTTTGTAAGACAGAATTCATCAGGGAGAAATTTGAAAAAGGTTGAGTTTAGCTTTTCAAGTTTTGCTTCACTTTTGTTGAATACCTGAAGATATTGATAGTACATCTCCTCATTAAAATTAAGACAGGTAAGTCTATGAAATTTCAAATCCTCAGATTTTTCTTCAATCAAATTTATTCTGTGCCGGTAATCGGATCTGATAGCAGATAAATATTCTTCCCAAGTAGAGAAATTTCTATTAAAGACTATGGAAGGCAAGGTTTTTCCTACAACCATTTTTCTTGAAATACCTGTTGTATTTTCAAGATTAAGTGCTAGACATAGACCTTTTTCAACTGAAAATATGTGATCTAAAAGTTCATATGCATATTGATTTTTTCCAATTAAACCCTGACAGGAAACTGAACATGGAATTCCGGTAATTTGCATTGTGATGGGGAAGGAAGAATTAGCATAAGTAAATAAATTTAATTTTAATGTGTATACAACTGCACCCGCAACAAGCATATTATCTTCGAATGCTAAATAATACCTTTGATTGCAACGATTCCAGTTCTGTGAATGTAAAAGAAATGATTTCCTCTGGTAGTAGCAGGTTGCGAGATTATCCCAATCGTCTGGAATAGATAGAACAGTATGTACTTTTTCAATTTTCAATTCCAAAGCTCTCCTTCAAAAACTGCAAAACGTCTATAAGGTTCCGTATCACGTTTAAAGAAACGGTACATAAATCTTTTCATCATTGCTATACTCTCTTTATTTTCTTCAAAGATGAAACCGCATTCGCAGAAATCAATTCCTAAGTCTTCGATATATGGAACAGCGTGTTGAATTAAAGCGATGTTTACTGATGATCGTCTGTATTTTGGTAAAATTCCTATTTCAGCAAATCTGAAAGCATTTATCTTTGCACCTGTTTTGTATTTGATTACATCAATAAAATTCAAATCTCTTGTGCCTTTAACGAGTTGATTAAAATCAGGGTACCATAAGAAGAAGCCTATAGGTTCATTTTCATATTCAGCAAAAATCAGGTTCTCATCTCTTAATAAGAATCTGAAAGGATAGAATAATTCTAAAACTTCCTCGATGGTTCTGTCCGCCCAGTAAGGATGTTCCGT
>JARRKF010000393.1:0-2618 GCA_037388405.1 Ignavibacteriaceae bacterium
AATAAATATAAAAGGGCAAGAATATACTATCTAAAATTGGTGGGGAACTTTCCCGATTTTGATATTCCACCGGAAGTTGAAAAGTATTTCTAAATATTGGATTTAACTTAATTAGAGGGGGGACAATGAATACGGGCTCAACATTATTGAGCCCTAACTTTATTCATACCAGGCTACAATTTCAAAACTACCTGTTCCCGGAAACATAGGGGGCGATGCCACAAGCAGCCTGTTATCGTACATATACCTTTTCGAAAAACCTGATGATACTCCGTAGCTGCTAAATGTTCCTACAGGCTGTCTTGTATCCTGAATTATACCGCCCAATAAATTAATGTTTCCACTGTCAGGACGTCGATCGTAATTTTCTGCACCAAATCCGCCGTTTTCACAAAAGATGGATGCATCAATATTTATATTATTATTATTAGCTGCGTTCTCTGTAATCAACACGTTTTCTTCAGCAATAATACCAAATAAATCTGTAGAGGTTCGAGCTGTTCTTGGATCTTTACTGACGACGACATCATCATCAAGATAGATTGATCCACCTGTTGATACGGTTTGATATTCTATTCTTTCATTTATCCCATGTCCAACAACTACGGGAACTTGGGTAGATATAGCTGCAGAAACCACAGAATACTGTCCCTGCACAACGCCCTGTAATAGAACTGTGGACCCTTTTGCAAATATAACACCATTGGAAGTTGCATCAGGTAAGTATACAGTTGTATAATCATCATTATATGAATATTTATATTTTAGGGAATCATAATCAAAAGTCATATAAACAGTATCATGGCCTGTAAAATATAGTCCATTTGAAACAGCTTCAGGCTCTATATCTGATACTGAATTATCAGGAATAGGAAGATTTACACCTTGTTCGAAACCACCATAAAAGTACGGTTTATCAGACCGCTCATTTGTATAATAAATTAATTGCCCTTCGTCAAAATATATTAATGAGGAAATAATTACAGTTACGGGTAGAATTTTACTGAAACAATATTGTATGATTTTAAGAAGGATCACAGGTTTTTACTTCTTAAATAACTGACGCTGTATCATTATTACATGTTTCGTGTAAAAATTATGAAAGTTAACTTTTTTATGTATACGTTAAGTTTAGTTATCTGCAGAAAACATTAGAATTATGAAAAAATTCCCTTGCATTTAAAATATTATTAAGAATATTAATCGATTGTAGCTTTTGGGGGAGTAAACACTGGCAGCTTTCATCAAAAAAACGGGTGCATAACATAAAGATTTATAAGAACCGTTCCTCTTTAAACAGAAAAATCCACGCAATAATTACCTGTAATTCTTACGCATAAGTTTCTTTCTTCATTTAATGTTTATAAGAATAACATATTTATGATTTTAAGCAATGGCATATTTTTTAGAGCAGTTAAGGACAAATAAAAGATTGAAGGATCGTTTACATTGGGTCAGCAGCAATTGTTACTAATAGTATTGGCTTTGATAATTGTAGGAATTGCAATAGCAATATCCGTTCAGTTATTCAGATCAAACGCTATTGAAGATAAGCGCGATATTTTAATTAAAGAAACAACAGGTCTTGCAGCACTTGCAATACAATACTATAAAAAACCAGCTGAAATGGGAGGGGGAGGGAAATCCTTTTTAGGATGGACGATTCCCCCGCCAATGGTTAAAACTTTTAATGGAAATTTTATGACTGCAAGTATTTCTGCTAAGGAGGTTATAATAACTGGTACTGGATCTGAGGTTGTGACAGGAACAGATTCAATCAAAGTCGAAACACACGTAACAAGTACAGACTTTTATACAATCGTTTTACAGTAACGATCTGTAATAACTGGCACGGGAACTGAAGCAATAATGAAAATGATTTAATAAAAATTCAAACTGTAGTGACAAAAAACAAAATTTATTCAAAAGTAATTAACTAAAAAGTAGTTACCTCTTAATGGTTAATTTAATTAAACTAACTAACTAACAAACATAGGAGTAAAAAATGGGTCAGCAACAACTTCTCTTAATCGTTCTTGGCGTTATCGTTGTAGGTATCGCGGTTGTTGTAGGTATAAATCTCTTCAATGCAAATGCAACCAATGCCAACAGAGATGGAGTTATTTCAGATCTGAATAATCTTGGGGCAATGGCACAGCAGTATTATAAGAAACCAACATCAATGGGTGGTGGTGGAAATGATTTTACTGGCTGGTCTATTCCTACTGGTCTGGATTCTACAGCAAATGGTACATATCCACCTCCTTCAATCACAGGCACTCAAGTAACCATTGTAGGGACAGGTACTGAGCCAGGAGATGATGGGACAAATCCAGTACAGGCAACAGCAACTGTAACGGCTACTTCAATTACAGTGGCGGTTAATAATTAAATCTTAAAATATCTGTTCATATTGAAAGGCTGATGAAATAGCTTAATTTTTATCAGCCTTTCAAGTTTAAAAGGTGGTTTGAGGATATGGTTGAGTTCAAGTTTACAGCGCAAAAATTGAATGGTCAGAATATTTCCGGAACCCTTTCGGCGATATCTGTAGGCGAGGGTAAAAAGAAGATTCACCGTCTTGCTGAAAAGAATAAGCTTAAATTACAGTCCGTTCA
>JARRKF010000394.1:0-3462 GCA_037388405.1 Ignavibacteriaceae bacterium
ATTTTCAGCAATATATCTTTTTATTCCTTTAATCAACAAGGGATTATCATAATTAATTCTTGTGCATTTAGGCTGGCATAAATGATCACAAACATTTCCCGTAATGTTTGGTTGAGGATTATCTTCAGTTACAACTTTATATGCATTATTAAGATCACCTTTTGATACGTAATACATATAAAGTTGTAACTGTAGATAATCCACAGCCAAACATAACAGGAAATGTTTGTGATCATTTATGCCAGCCTAAATGCACAAGAATTAATTATGATAATCCCTTGTTGATTAAAGGAATAAAAAGATATATTGCTGAAAATGTAGATGTAAAAACAAAATCAAATGGTAAAGAGAAAAACGGTTTAAAGGTTGCGGTGATTGGCGGAGGGCCTTCCGGATTATCCTGCGCTTACTTTCTGGCAATCGAAGGTCTTGAAGTTAACATTTATGAAAGCAAATCTTTTGCGGGCGGAATGGCTTCGGGAACAATTCCAACTTTCAGATTAAGTGATGAACAGGTTAAAAATGATATCGATTTGATTGAATCAGTCGGTGTAAAAATACACTTCAATCAAAATGTTGATGAAGAAATGTTTAACCAATTAAGAGCAAAAAATGATTTTGTTTACATTGCAGTTGGTGCAAAGAACAGTAAGAAACTTCAAATACCAGGTGAGAATCTTTCAGGCGTATACGATCAGTTAACTTTCTTATCCAAAGTTCGAAATGGTGAATCATTCAATCTTGGAAATAGTGTTGCGATTATTGGCGGCGGTTTATCAGCAGTTGATGCAGCAAGAACAGCAAAAAGAATTATTCCAGCTAACGGAAACGTAACAATTATCTATCGTAGAACTAAAAAATAAATGCCTGTGGGTGATGATGAAATAAACGCTATGCTTGACGAAGGTGTGAAACTAATTCAGCTGACTTCTCCAGTTTATATCAACAAAGGCTTCTCCTGTTTCTATCAACAAAGGTAATGATGATTTGATTCTTGAATGTATTAAGATGAGTTTGGGAGAAGAAGACGAAAGTGGCAGAAGAAAACCTGTTAAGATGGATGGTTCTGAATTCAAATTGAACTTTGATTCGATTATAACCGCAATCGGGCAGGATATCATTCTTGATTTTCTTCCCCCCCAAAAAATGCAAGTAAATTCTGATTCTTTTGAAACACAATTTGAAAATGTTTTCGCAGGTGGTGATGTTCTTAGAGGAGCTGATTCTCTTATCAACGCAATTGGTGATGGTAAAAACGCCGCGATAAAAATCCTCGAAAAATCTAAAACTAAATTGAAAGAGAAACCATCCTGTGTAAAAAAGTTATCGTTAACAGAATTTCAGATGAAACAGGCACACCGTGAATTTGGGATCGCTTTGCCGGAAACTGAATTAGATGAAAGAAAAGGATTTGAACTTGTAAATCCTCTTCTAACTGATGAACAGGCAATTAAAGAAGCGGAACGTTGTCTTTATTGTGATGATATATGCAACATTTGTGTGGGAGTTTGTCCTAACTTTGCTATCGTTAGTTTTGAATCAGCAAAAACGAATATACCCGTCTACAAAGTTTATAATGCAAGTTCTTCTGCAAAATTTGAAGTGTATGATTACTTTGAGATAAAACAAGATCACCAAATTTTTAACATAGCAGATTTTTGTAATGAATGCGGCAACTGTGTTACTTTCTGTCCAACCAATGGTTCACCTTTCCAGACAAAACCAAGATTTTATTTAACCGATGAAAGTTTTAATAATGAAGAGTATGGATATTTTATTTCTAAAAATCAGATAAAGTATAAGAGTAAACTTGGCATTGAATCTTTATCTTTAAAAAATGAATTTATGATTTATGAAAATGATAATATTGTCGTCAACTTCAACAAAAATAATTTTGATTTGATGGACATTAAATTTAAAAACAATAAAATGGAGGAGTTAATATTAGGACGAGCTTCCGAAATGTATTACTTGCTTAATAATTTGAACAATCACTCTTTATTAGTTGCATGAAAGTAAATTTCACATTAAACGGAATTAGCAAAACATACGAAGGTGATCCCGAATTACCGCTCTTAACCTATCTTCGGGAAGTTGAGGGAATAATTTCACCTAAAGACGGTTGTGCCCCACAAGCAGCTTGCGGAGCTTGCACTGTTGAGTTAAATGGAAAAAGTGTTCTTTCCTGTGTGATTCCAATGAGGAAAGTTGCAGATGGAAATGTTATTACGATTGAAGGATTAGACGAATATCGACAAAGAGTTTTTGCAAATGCGTTTGTAGAAAAAAGTGGAGTTCAGTGCGGCTTCTGCATTCCAGGAATTGTAATACAAGCCAAAGTTTTGATTGATAAAAATCCTTCTCCGACTAGAAAAGAAGTTGAACAGGTACTTCAACCAAATTTGTGCAGATGTACTGGATACAAAAAAATTGTTGACTCAATTATATATGCAGCTGATGCAATCAAAGACTTAAAAGAAATTCCAACTCCCAAAACAGATGGGAAAGTTGGAAAGAGACATCCCAAATATGATGCTGCTAATCTTGTGCTAGGTAAAAGTCCTTATGTGGCTGATATGAAATTGCCAGGAATGGTTTATGGTGCTCTTAGGTTTAGTGATCATCCACGAGCAAAGGTCTTATCAATAAATATTGAGAAAGCAAAAGAACTTGCCAGTGTAATAAAAATATTTACCGCTAAAGATATTCCAGGCAGTCGTTATTCTGGTTTGATTGTTTCTGATTGGCCATTGATGATTGATATCGGTGAAGAAACGAGATATGTAGGAGACGTTCTTGCAGGTGTAGTTGCAGAAACAGAAACAATTGCCCGCGAAGCACTAACATTAATTGAAATTGAATATGAAGTGCTGAAACCTTTAACTGATCTCGAAAAAGCTTTAGACCCTGATGCAAATAAAATTCATCCGAACGGAAATCTTCTATCAGAGACAATTATTGATCGTGGTGAAGTTGAAAAAGCACTGAGTGAAGCAGATTACATTTCTGAAGGTATATATCATACGCAAAGAATAGAACATGGTTACTTGGAACCAGAATGTTCAATTGCCCGAACTACAAAAAATGGAGTTGAAGTTTTATCTCAGGGACAGGGTATCTATGATGATCAAAAACAAATTGCAGAAATTTTAAATCTCCCATTAGATAAAGTTCGTGTAATTCTAGTTACTAATGGTGGTGCTTTTGGTGGAAAGGAAGATCTTTCTGTTCAGGGGCACGCCGCACTTTATTCTTACATTCTGAAAAAACCGGTTAAAGTTTCTCTGAACAGGGATGAATCAATAATTATGCATCCCAAACGACATCCATTAAGAATGAAATATACTTTAGGATGTAAAGAGAACGGAAAGTTGACAGTTCTTAAAGCTGATATACTCGGAGATACAGGTGCGTATGCTTCTGTTGGAATGAAAGTTTTGGAAAGAGCCGCTGGACATTCAA
>JARRKF010000395.1:0-2603 GCA_037388405.1 Ignavibacteriaceae bacterium
GCATTGCAAAAGGCGTACTGAGTATAACATTTGGTTCTACTTCAAGAGTTTCAAGATTTATATCCGGCTGATAAAATCTGTTAAAAAGAACAAGTCCGCTTGCACCTGCATTGCTCAATTCTTTTGCCATATGAGAAACTGAACTGAAGAATGGATGCATCTTCACTGCGATCGGAATTTTAACTTCAGATTTCACTCTTTTAACTATATGCACATATTTCTTTTCCAGCTCTTCACTTTTTTGGTCGAGATCTGTTGCAAGAAAATAAATATTCAGTTCAAGTCCATCGGCTCCTGCTTGTTCAATCTGTTTTGCATAATCAATCCAGCCACCGATTGATTTACCATTTAAGCTTGCAATAATCGGAATATCAACTGCTTCTTTGGCTTTCCTGATATGATTGAGATATTCTTCCGGTCCCATTTTATATTCAAATGGCTCCGGAAAGTAACTTGTGGCTTCTGCAAAACTTTCAGCAGGAACATCTGTATGATATTCAAGCTCCAGAGATTCATGCTCAAGCTGTTCTTCAAATAGAGAATAAAGAACAACTGCACCAGCGCCGGCATCTTCCATCAACTTAATGTTGGATATTTCGTGTGATAATGGTCCTGCAGAAGGAACAATGGGTGATTTAAGTTTTAAGCCTAAGTATGTTGTTGATAAATCCATTTATAAACCTTTGATTATTAATTTCAAATTTATTATTCGGCTTTTCCGTTATCCGGTTCCCAGGAAGCCAGTCTTTCGTATTCTTGCCATTTAGTAGTAACATCATCCTGCGCTTTTTTAATTAGTTCTTCAGCGATCTTTGGATGTGACTTTGTAAGCATCTTATAACGTGTTTCCATATAAGCATAATCTTTAACCGGGATCTTTAATCCTTTTGAATCAAGCTTGAATGGATTCTTTCCCTCTTTTGCAAGATCAGGATTGAATCTGTAAAGCTGCCAGTAACCAGAATCAACTGCTGCTTTCTGATTCTGCATTCCTTTACCCATATTAATTCCGTGTGCGATACAGTGGCTGTAAGCAATAATTATTGAAGGACCATCGTAAGCTTCAGCTTCAAGAAATGCTCTTAGTGTGTGCTGATCGTTTGCGCCCATAGCCACTTTAGCAACATAAACATTGCCATAGCTCATTGCCATCAAACCCAGATCTTTTTTTGCGGCAGGTTTACCAGCAGCGGCAAATTTTGCAACGGCTCCACGTGGAGTTGCTTTAGAACATTGTCCACCTGTATTTGAGTAAACTTCAGTGTCAAGGACTAAAACATTTAAATTCTTTCCAGAAGCAAGAACATGATCTAATCCACCATAACCTATATCGTAAGCCCATCCGTCACCACCCATAATCCACACTGATTTTTTAACCAGGTAATCAGCAACGGTTTGTAAATGCTTTAAATCGTTTGCTTTTCCGTTACCTCCCGATTTCAGCATATCATTTATTTTTTTCTTTAAGACTTCAACTCGTTCTCTTTGTTCATAAATTTCTGCTTCATCCTTTTGTGCAGAATTTATAATTCCGTTTATAAGTTCTCCGCCAAACTCAGATGAATATTTTTGTAAAAGCTCTTTTGCCTGAGAATTATGTTTGTCAATTGCTAACCTGAATCCAAAACCAAATTCAGCGTTATCTTCAAAGAGTGAGTTTGACCAAGTTGGTCCTCTTCCATCCTTATTTACAGCCCAAGGGGTAGTTGGTAAATTCCCACCATAAATTGATGAACAACCTGTAGCATTAGCAATGATTGTTCTGTCACCAAAGAGCTGGCTGACAAGTTTTACATAAGGTGTTTCACCGCAACCTGAGCAAGCACCTGAGAACTCAAATAATGGTTCTAAAAATTGTGAGTCTTTAACCTTTGTTACGTTAATCTTCTTTCTATCAATATCAGGAATTGAGAGGAAGAAATCCCAGTTCTTTCTTTCCTGCTCTCTCAATGGCATCTGTTCTCCCAAATTGATCGCTTTTAATCTCGTCTCTTTTTTATTTTTAACGGGACAAAAATCTACACAGAGTTCGCATCCAGTACAATCTTCTACTGCAACCTGCAGCGAATAGTACATATTATCACCATAATCTTTTCCTTTGAACTTTGTGTATTTGAAAGTTGGAGGAGCGTCCTTCAAATATTTCTCCTCAAAAACTTTTGCTCTTATGGTTGCATGCGGACAGGCAATTACACATTTATTACATTGTATACATATTTCTGAATCCCAGACAGGGATTTCTAATGCAATATTTCTCTTTTCCCATTTTGTTGTTGCGAGAGGAAAAGTTCCGTCAACAGGGAATTTACTCACCGGAATATCATCACCTTCAAAAGCAATTATCTTAGCAGTAACATCTTTTACAAATTCCGGTGCATCTCCACTAACAGCAGGCTGTAACTGTATTTTACTTGTAACTTTATCAGGTACTTTAACTTCAAATAAATTAGCAAGAGTTTTATCAACAGCATCGAAGTTCATCTGAACAATTTTAACACCTTTTGCACCATAAGTTTTCTTTATAGAATCTTTAATCAAGCTGATAGCTGTTTCTTTAGGAAATATATTCGAGATTGCAAAGAAACAAGTCTGCATAATTGTAT
>JARRKF010000396.1:0-2600 GCA_037388405.1 Ignavibacteriaceae bacterium
CAAAGAAAAATTAACAGGCCTTGAAACAGGTGGAATCTTTGAGTTCCATGAAGAATACTTCGAACCAGTTACAATTGAGAATCGCAAAATCAAAACAATTGATTTTTCAGTAGCTCACTTTTATAAACCAGTAACATTTGATAAGTGTACAATTGATAAATTTATCTTGTTTGGAACTACTTTTGTTGAAGGTCTACAAATTAGCAACTGTACAATCGCCGAGAAATTTTTATTCCAGTCGGGTGGTTATAATAAGAACAATTTTTCTATTAAAATAGAAAATACTTTGTTTAGATGTTTAGCTGATTTTGAGGATTGCTATTTTATAGGGGAAGTTCATATAGAAAATGTCAAGTTTATCAAGGGTTCAAATCTTTTAGGCAATAAAAACACACCTGTAGAAGTAGGGTTTGAACAAGGTATCATTATTAAAAATGTTGAAGGTGATTTAAAAATAAATTCTTTATACAATACCTAACTTCCGCATCAACGTGAACTGAAGGTCATGTGACTTCGGATGCTTCGATGAATTCCAGGTGAGTAGGGTGAGGATGTTTGACGGGTAAACGCTTCAGTCACGTTATGCTTAATCGTTAGGTTTACAAGTTTAAACAAATGACTCTATTTGAGACAAAATGAAATTTATAAGACCGTTAAACTCAAAGTATATAATATTTGTACTTTTAACATTATTCACAAATGGTTTTGGTAATAGCTATTACGTTTCAACAACCGGAAACGATATTACTGGTATTGGTTCACAGACAAATCCATGGAAGACCATTTCTTATGCTCTTTCATCTATTAATGGAACTGCAGGAAATCCACATACCATATTTATCCAAGCTGGAATTTACAGCCCGACGACAACCGGAGAGATATATCCTTTAGTGCTTAAAAGTTATGTTTCTTTACAGGGACAAGGTATGGAATTTACGGTACTTGATGGTGACACAAATAATTACTCACATCGCATTATTAATTTTGAGGGCATTACTCATGTGAAAATCGATGGTATTTCAATTAAACATGGATACGCACCCCTTGATTCAATATCGAATGTCACTCTTGGTGGTGGAATATATATCAATGGTTCATATTATATTACCATAAGCAACACAAATATTTGCTATAATCTTGCAGATAATTACACAGGTGGTTCAGCAATTGGGGGAGGTTTAGTATGTGAATCATCCTCTTATATTTTACTAAAGCATAATATCTTTTATAGAAACATAGCAGTGGCTGACGGAGCTCAGGCTGGTGGAGTTTATTTCAAGGTATCAAATGGAATATTTTATCGAAACATTATTTCAAATAATTTTTCCTGGGGTTTATTTGGTGCCGGTGGTGGAGGTTTATCTTGTTTTGGGAATTCAATCATTATAGGAAATACTTTATATCAAAATAGTACTGTTTCAGGGGGTGGGGGCATATTATGTAATGGGGCGTCAATAATAGTTAGAAATGAAATAACAGATAACACAGTAGGCACAGGGTTTGCGAGCAACGGTGGAGGCGGGATTTATTGTTACGATAAAGGTTATATTGGTGGAAGTATAGGTAATGGGAATAACATTTATGATAACACTAATCTTGATACGTCCTTTTTTTATGGAAATCAGATAAGCCAAGCTTTTATTTCTCAAACACCAATAAATGCTCAACATAATTTCTTTGGGACTGGTATTGACCCGAATGATCCAATTGAGGTTTATGGAAATTTTGAAGTTGATCCATATTCATTAACTCATATTGATTATGATACGACGGAGCTTATTGTAATTCCTTCCCCGATATATTTTGACAGTTGTTTTGTTGATGACACATCCAGCGTGAATTCATTGTTTTGTAATGCTAAAATATCACTGAACGACTCAATTAAAGTTTACAATATTTTTCTCGATAGTAACCATTTTTTTATTGATCAAACTCAATTTAATATTCAACCATTGGGTAGATTTCCTCTATTTATAAAGTTTAGTGCCGATCTCCCAGGTGAATATCTGGATACTTTACATATCCTATCAAACGTTGGTGAAATTGTGATTGAAATGCGTGGTGTAGCAGTTGATACTTTTACTAGTGTGAAAGGGGATGGAATAAAAATATCTAGTTCATATAAATTATATCAAAACTATCCAAACCCATTTAATCCAACAACAACAATCAAATATGATCTACCCCAGTCTTCAGTAATCTTAATACAAATATTCAACAATTTGGGTGAAAAGGTTAAAACTTTATATTCAGGTCTGCAAAGTAGCGGAACTCATGAAATAGTTTTTGATGGTAGTTCGCTTCCCTCTGGGATTTATTTTTATCAAATCACTACGAAAGATTTTAGCCAGACAAAAAAATGTTTGTTACTAAAATAGAAACAAAATAGCACCTAACTCCCGCATCAACGTGAACTAAAGGTTATGCGGCTTTCGGGTGTCCAGCAGATAGCCAGGTGAGTAGATTGGGGATGTTCTATAGGTGCACACTTCAGTCACGTTATGCTCAAACGTTATACTTTACTAACATAAATATTCTATCATAATGAAAAATACTCTGCTATTCACATTGACTTTTATTTCTATATTTATTGGGTGTTC
>JARRKF010000397.1:0-2597 GCA_037388405.1 Ignavibacteriaceae bacterium
TACAATTTATACTCGACCATCATTCGCGGAACTGCAACGCGGTCATAACGTCCACCGTAAATTAGTGTCGGCATCGTTAAATCTTTTAGCTGCTTCCTGTAATCGAAAGTCCCGATATCGCCTGTAAGTTCAAAGTCACCGTCCCTGCCAACCATCTGGTAATATAATTTCCTGTTCAACGGATTTGGATAGGGTTTTCTTCCACTTGGCTTGAAATTTTCAGGATTGTAAGCATACAAAAAACCATAAGGCACACGGGCATATAATTTATAATGTATCGGATCACTTGATACAGCACCCTGCAATCTTATTTTCATTAGCTCATCCCAGATTTCAGGATAGTTCTCTTTTATTTCGTGATTTGAATTATCACAGTTCTCCTGCCACATCAGGTAACTGTGGAATGTATTCGCCAATATTAAATGCAAAACATTCTCGGGATATTTAATTGCGTAGCCCTGTGCAACCACTCCGCCATAAGAATGACCGAGAATATTAATTTTATCGAAGCCCATCGCTTTTCGTAATCCTTCCAGATCGTCAATGTCTCTTTCAAGCGAATACTCGGTAACAACTTTTGCAGTATCGGACTTCCCTCTTCCGAAAGCATCGTAATAAACTAAAGTGTTAGTGGTTGAAAGCGAATCAAATCTTCTTAAACCATAGTGATTATTTCCCGGTCCGCCGGCTATAAAAAATAATGGCTCACCTTCACCAAAGCTTACAGTCCAAAGTTTTGCACCATTCACTTCATAATATTTTCCATCGGTTTCGCTGTCGGGGAATTGAGCATAGATGGTTATGCTCATTATTAATAAGAAAAGAGTTGTGCTGCGGATTTTCATATGTCACCTTAAGTTAATCATTCATAAAAAAATTATTGCGGGAAAAATAACACTTTTTTAAAAATTGCTGCCGTGCGTCACACTTCGACTTCGCTCAGTGTGACCATTTTGAAAACGCAGACTAATTACTTCGATTTAGTGAATATGTTATCGTCGAAGAATGATAGGACAAGAATTTTCCATTCACTCAAGCAACTATCAACCCACAAATACAATATTTGAGTTGTGGGTTTTTAAGTGTAACTTAGCGCAGTTGATTTTTAAAATAGGCCTTCATTCATACACATCTTGATTGCTCCGTTTTACAAATCTTAATTTATTAACCCGCGGTAAAAACATTTCTGTTCTAATTGAGACCGGGAAAGAGTTTTTTACGGCAAATTAAACAGAAAGTTATATGTCATTCGAAAAACTGAATCTTATTCAGCCGTTACAAACGGCACTATCAAACGAAGGTTATACTATACCTACACCAATCCAGTCGCAGGCTATTCCTGTAATTCTGGAAAGAAAAGACCTTATCGGCTGTGCGCAAACCGGCACAGGTAAAACCGCAGCGTTCGCTCTTCCTATCTTACAAATCCTTAGTGCAGAAAGGGAAGCTCGCAAATCAAAAAGAATAATTAAATCCTTAATACTTACTCCAACCAGAGAGCTTGCCCTTCAGATAAGCGAAAGCTTTAATGCATACGGAAAGCATACAGGGTTAAAAAATGCTGTTATATTTGGTGGAGTTTCTCAAAGAGCACAAACACTAAAGCTGAGAGAAGGAGTTGATATTCTTATTGCTACTCCCGGAAGATTACTCGACTTGATAAACCAGAGATACATAAATCTTAATACCATAAAATTATTCGTGCTTGATGAAGCTGATCGTATGCTGGACATGGGTTTTATAAACGATGTTAAAAAGATAATTGAAAAGTTACCGGCAAGAAGACAGACTTTATTATTTTCTGCAACTATGCCTTCGGAAATTATAAAGCTAGCAAATACAATTTTAGTTAATCCAGTAAAGATTGAAGTTTCACCCGAGCAAAAAACAGTTGAAGCCGTTAATCAGGCAGTTTACTTTGTAACCAAAGCTGATAAAAAGAAACTGCTTATTCATCTATTGAAAAATGAAAACATAGAGTCGGCACTTGTATTTACAAGAACAAAACGAAGTGCCGATGTAGTCACGAGAGTTTTAAATGATGCCAAGATTCATGCGGATTCTATTCATGGTAATAAATCGCAGCAGGCAAGGCAGCGTGCACTTAATAATTTTAAGTTGAACCGGACAAGGGTTCTGGTTGCAACAGATATTGCAGCTCGCGGAATTGATATTGAAAAATTATCTCACGTATTTAATTATGATATTCCTGAATTTGCCGAGGCTTACATTCACCGTATAGGTCGAACAGCAAGAGCCGGACTTGGAGGAACTGCACTTTCCTTCTGCGACCCTGAAGAACTGAGTTACCTTAGTTCTATCAACAGAATGATAAAACAGCCAATTTCAGTTATAGATGATCATCCATTTAAAATGATTGATATTAAGGCTGGAGAAAATCCTGGAGTTCAAAACAAGTTTGATGGAAGAACAAGGTCTTTCGGATTTGGAAAGAGTGCAAGAAATCGTTCAGGAAGAAGCTTCCGCAAATTCAAAGTAAAAAGTTAAATTATTATGATAAAGCCGTCATTCCAGATTAGTCTGGAATCAGACGGCGTAAGATTTCGGACTCGTCCACTAAAAGACTCGTCGGAATG
>JARRKF010000398.1:0-2594 GCA_037388405.1 Ignavibacteriaceae bacterium
TTTTCTCCAACAACCCGAACCATCTCCTCGTTCCCATCAAGGGTAAACTCCATTTTCTCCATCGCATTTTCATTGCCAAGGATTTTCACGTAAACTTCAGTCTTATCCCAGTAAGTAACCATTACATCACCAGAGGATATATCAACTATAAGATCTTTTCCAGGTGAAATGTTAAAAGACTTTTCCTTAATTATCTGAAGATCATTATCTCCAGATATATGTATTCCGTTATATGCTCCAAAAGAAATAGTTGAAAGAAATAATATCAAAATTGCCAAATACTTTTTTAAATATTTTGTATCAAACATTTAGGTTCCTCTTTACGTTTTTAATATTTGACTCATAATCGAGAATTTTGGTTACTTTTCTATCAGTAAAATTATGAACAGTATAAATAACCTTGGTGTATTTCATGATTAGCGGCACTAAATCAGGATTGAAATTAAAAATCGTCTAAATATGTATCGATAATTATCGAGCCCAAAAAGAAGTGTAAGTGTTATTTATTATTAAAGAAGATTGCTCGCAAGTTCTGCTAATGCACTTCGCTCTCCCTTTTCAAGATTAATATGTGCGTAAAGCTTTTGTCCCTTAAATCTATCAATCAAATATGATAATCCGTTTGACTGGCTATCGAGATAAGGATGGTCTATTTGATAAATATCACCCGTAAACACAAGCTTTGATCCTTCACCAGCACGAGTGATTATTGTTTTTATTTCGTGCGGAGTTAAGTTTTGTGCTTCATCAACAATAAAGAAAATTCTTTGTAGACTTCTTCCTCTAATATAAGAAAGCGCTTCGATAACAAGTTTCTCTTCTTTTATTAATGAATCGATTAACTGATGATTTTTATCCGTCTCCGGAAATTGATCTTGGATTACTTTTAAGTTATCCCAAAGAGGAGTCATATAAGGTGCAAGCTTGCTTTCTACATCTCCGGGTAAATAACCAATATCTTTATTACTGAGGGGAACAATTGGTCGGGCAACAAAAATTTGTCTATAATTTTTTCTTACATGAAGCGCACTTGCAAGTGCGAGCAATGTTTTACCAGTTCCCGCTTTACCAGTCATCGAAACTAATTGAATGTCGTGATTAGTTAATGCATCAACTGCGAAAGTCTGCTCAGCATTTCTGGGAGTAATTCCGTAAATAACATTTTTATCAACTTTTCGTAAATGTTCTTTGGTTTGATCGAGATTCGCGAGAACTGAACGATTACCATTCCGCAAAATGAAATATTTGTTAGGTAGGGCTTCACCATTCAGCAAATTAAGTAATGGCTCTGCGGAAACTTCAAATGGGGGTTGGAAAAGTTCTATAATTTTTTCGTCATCAAAATTTTCTATTACCTGTTTACCACTGTAAAGCTCTTCTATACTTCCAATACGATCGGTTGTGTAATCTTCCGCAGGAATGCCAAGAGCTTTGGCTTTCATCCTTAGATTTACATCTTTTGAAACGAGGATAACTGTGTTAGTCTCTTTATATTTTCTTTGCCACTCAAGTGCTGTTCCTAAAATTCGATGATCTGGTGTGTCCTCTTTAAATATTTCTTTTATTTCCGGAGAGAGTCCTCTTGAGATTGCAATTCTCAATTGACCTCTCCCTTCACCCATAGAAACGCCGCCGTTAAAAATATCTTGTCCGGTAAGTGAATCGAGTGTGCGGGAAAATTCTCTTGCATTAAGATTTATTACCTGACTTCCTCTTTTAAACTGATCGAGTTCCTCTAACACCGTTAGAGGAATAACGACATCATTTTCCTGGAATTGGTTTATGCAGGATGAATCGTGTAGAATAACATTGGTATCGAGAATAAAAATCTTTGGTTTTTTGTTCATTTATTAAATGTGGAAAAGTTGAAATAATATTGACTGAGTGTAGTTCTTGGAAGAAAAGATTCAATGAATGAGATAGGTAAGTAAATCTTCAAAACATCCTTTGAATATGAACGATAAAATTTCAAATGCAATTATAGCAAATGTTTAATGAAATTCAAGTACGCATAAATTAATTTTCTATTAATTGGATAAGTTAACCACACGGTTTATATTTGTCGGAAATTTTTTAAGGATTAGTGAAAATAAAAAACAAAATTCCGAACGAAATATTCTTTAATAAAAGTCTGAATTTTTCAGCCACTCAATGAGTGGCTATTTTTTTATCTGAGTGAAATGAAAGAAAACAAAATAGCAAAGTTAATTTTAGAGAACGGTTCTGAATTCAAAGGAACCAGCTTTGGATTTGATGGGAATGCAAACGGTGAAGTAGTTTTCAATACCGGTATGGTTGGCTATCCTGAAACATTAACTGATCCAAGCTATAGCGGACAAATCCTTACCTGCACATATCCGTTAATCGGCAACTATGGAATTCCTGACAGAGAAAGATCGAATGGAGTTTCAAAAAATTTTGAATCAGATTCAATTCACGTACGTGGATTAATAGTTTCAAACTATTCGAGTGAATATTCGCACTGGAGTGCAAAAAAGTCTCTTGGTGATTGGCTGAAAGAAGAAAAGATTCCTGCAATTACAGGAATTGACACACGAATGCTCACGAGAAAGCTCCGTGACAAAGGAACGATG
>JARRKF010000399.1:0-1062 GCA_037388405.1 Ignavibacteriaceae bacterium
TAAATATACGCCGCTGCAATCCACCTTTGGCGTGAGTTAGAATTCATCTTCGTTATAGAAGAAGTCCTCATCGGAGGGATAATCCGGCCATATATCCTCAATAGACTCATAAGGCTCATCGCTGTCCTCCAGTTCTTTAAGATTTTCTATGACTTCGTATGGCGCACCAATTCTATCTGCGTACTCAATAAGTTCGTCTTTTGTTGCAGGCCATGGAGCATCATCCAAATACGCTGCAAGTTCAACTGTCCATATCATATTTAATTTTCCGTAAGAGAAATAGTTGAAGTATCTAAATCCAAATAAGTATATTCATCAAAGAAAAAGTCAATTGGGTTTAGTGCTTTTCCATCATGATGAACTTCGTAATGTAAATGAGGACCTGAAGAGAGTCCTGAATTACCAGACTTTGCGATTAATTGCCCTCTGGTCACTGATTGACCTTTTTTAACTAACGCTTTAGAAAGATGTGCGAAGATGGTTTTATATCCAAATCCATGATCAATCTCTACAACTAACCCAAACCCACTCTGTCTTTCAACAGCAACAACTTTTCCATCACCGGGAGCTCTAACTGGTGTACCCCAGTTACAGTTAATATCCAATCCACTGTGAAATTTCATGATTCCTAAGATTGGATGCCTTCTCATTCCAAATCCGTCAATAGAATAATGGCCTACTGTTGGTTTTAAAGCCGGAAGACAAGAATAAAGTTTTTTATTAAGATTAACTTTACTTGCAATTTCTTTAGATTGATTTTTTTCGAAGCGAACAACTTTAATCATATCATCTACATATGTTAACAAATTTTTTGTTTCAATATCCTTTGTATTTAATCCAACTGCAAGAAAATCTTCACTGCCACCAGTTCCAGCTAATCTTTCCTCATCTGAAATTGGTTGTAAATTTGCAGAAATCCTTAGCTGATTATTTATTTCACTAATGCTATCAATATCAGTTAAAATTTCACTGTACGAATCTGAAATTCTCTTGATTTCTTGCTTAAGCTGACTATTTTCCCTTTTCAATGTATAAAAGGCTATTGTTGAATTTGAACCTATT
>JARRKF010000399.1:1145-3738 GCA_037388405.1 Ignavibacteriaceae bacterium
GCAGTGAAAATAATTTTAATTTGAAATTCTTGATTTCAACGTATTTAAGACTGGGTTTTGAAAAATAGAATATTTTTTTCATAAATCGACGCGCAAAATTAAATATTTAGGGTTAGTGAGTCAAGCCTCATTATATATTATTCAAAGTCGTGTTCAAAATAATCTGTAGCTCTCTGTGCATTCGAATTTTTGTCCAAAATTCGTTCAGAAATGCGGTTTTTAAATATTTCAGCAGCATTATACCCATAGTGCTTTAAAAGATAATTTAACGCAATCACCTCAGAAATAACTGTTATGTTCTTACCCGCAAATATTGGCAGTTTAATGTGTGGAATTTCTATTCCTGAAATTGTAAATGTTTTCTCTTCGAGCCCGGTTCTCGTATAATGAGTTTTATCGTCCCAAATTTCAAGTTCGACTAAAATTTCTAACCTTTTTTGATACCTGATGGCTCTGATTCCAAAAATACGTTCAACATCAATTATACCAAGACCCCGAAGCTCCATAAAATGCTTGGCAATGTCCGTACCAGAACCCATAAGTATCCCCTCCCCTTTTTTCGTTAAAATAATTACATCATCAGCTACCAATCGGTGACCCCTTTCTACCAAATCCAGGGCAACTTCACTTTTACCGACGCCAGATTTGCCCACAAAACACATTCCTACGCCATAAACATCCACAAAAGAACCATGAATTGTAATTCTTTCCGAAAATTGGTCATCAAGGAAATCACTAAGTAAATAAAATATTTTAGTAGTGGTTAAAGAAGTACCAAAGACAGGGACTCTTTTTTCTTCTGCTAATTCTAATAATAAAGAAAGGGGTTTGTTATTATCAGTAATGATTATGCATGGAATGTTGTACTGAAATATTGAATTCAAAGCTTTTTTCTTTTTTTCAGCTGATAGGGTTTGCAGATATCTAACTTCTGTATTACCAAAAACCTGCACTCGATTGAATGAAAAAAGATCGAAGAATCCAGCTAATGCTAATCCCGGACGATGCAAGTTCTGATCCGTAATTTTTCTCTCATCATCCGGGTTCTGCGAAAGTAATTCAAGCTTACCAATTCTTTTAGCTTTCTCATAGAAAAAATTTACAGTGATAAATTCCTTTCTTGAAACAGATTTATCATTTATTGTGATCATTTGGCTCTGCTTTTTCTCTTGGACTTCAAAGTTTTTAGTTGCCTTGAAAGTTTTTCTACCGATGCGTTCACTGATTTTGTAAATTCTTCGGATTCTTCTGTTCCTACAAGAGTTTGCCCCGGTATATGCAAAGTTATTTCTGCTTTCTTTATACTGTCTTTACTATTCTGATAACTTAAAATTACATCGGCACTTATTATGTCATCGTTAAATTTGATCAATGATTTCACTTCATCTCGTACATAATCCTTCAAAGTTTCTCTGGCCTTAAACTTACGAGCCGTGATTTTTATGTTCATAATTATCTCCTAAGATTTTGGATGAGATTTTTTATATGATTGTTTTAATCTTTCAATACTCACATGAGTATAAATCTGGGTTGTTTTAAGATTTTCGTGCCCTAGTATTTCTTTTACAGCTCTTAGATCAGCTCCATTATCAAGCATATGAGTTGCAGAAGAATGTCTTAAAATATGGGGACTTTTCTTTTTAATATCAGTTACCTTACTTAAGTATTTATTTACAATTCTGTAAACATATTTTTCATAAAGTTTTCTACCTGTTTTACTTCTAACTAGTGGGTCTGAGAAATTTTCAATTGGAAAAGCGTTTAAATACTCAACAATATTATTCTTTGATTCCTCTCCTATCGGGACTATTCTCGTTTTGGAACCTTTACCCAATACGCGAATAAAATTTCTTTCTAAATCTATATCTCCACCTTTCAGGTTACATAATTCCGAAACACGAAGGGAACAACCGTACAATAATTCAAATAACACTTTTACTAAAAGTGGATTAGTATCTCCTTCATCAGCTAACTTTAATGTTTTCAATATGTTCTCTGATGATGTTATTTCTGGAAGCTTTTTTGATGTCTTCGGATTCTTTAATTGAGATGTAGGATTTTGCTTGATAAAATCTTCTTTAAAGGCAAATCGAAATAACCCTCTTAAGGATGATAATTTTCTTACAATTGATATCTTTTCGATATTTCTTTCCGTTAATTGCATCAAATAGGTTTTTATAAACCGCTCTGTAATTAGACTAATATCCTGTTTATTAGTTTCACTGCAATATTTTATAAAATCAGAAAGATCTGCGTTATAAGATTTTACAGTATTTGGTGAATAACGCTTTATATTACGAATATAAATTAAATAGCCCTCAACTAATTGTTCGATATTCATAACTTCAAGTCGCTAATAACTAATTCTGATTTTAAATCATTAAGATGTAAAGGTAAATGATATATTAACTTAGTATATAGAACAGATTGATCAGGAATGGTTTTATTGATTTTCATAAAATATTTTTCAGTTGAAGGATGTTTTATTTGAAGAAATATATTTGAATCTCTGAAAAACACAGCCCTTTTATTACTTACCTACTAATAAAGTAAAATTATACTTATTTATCAACTTATTTTCCATTTGTTTCAT
>JARRKF010000400.1:0-2584 GCA_037388405.1 Ignavibacteriaceae bacterium
GATAATTTTTCATCGTTTAAAAATCCGTATTTCTTAAGTGATCTTCGTAATAAATCAAGATCTTTTTCTGTTGCGTTGTCTGTCAAATCACCTGTGATAACCAAATGATCAACATTACGTTCTGAAATGGTCTTCAAGAGCAAATTGATGTTTTTAAAAACAGAGTCGTTGTAAAAGCTGTTGAGATGTAAATCTGATATGTGTGCTATTAACAAGAAATAATTTAGATTATTATTACCAATACAAAGCTAATTAAGCAATATTAACAAAACATTAAGAAAATCTTAAAAAATTATTAATAAATAAATCTAGTTTAAGCTTCAACTCGTGTTTGAGCAGTTTGCTTTTTCTTTTTAAATCTTCGGAAGGCGAATAAAGTTTGTAAAAAGTAATGATTTGGAAAGAAGGTTTTTAATCCATATTCATCCGGTTTTGTATCAGGTAAATAGGCAGTGCCGAAAATCCAATCCCAGATAGCCAGCTTAGTAGCAAAGTTTCTGTTTCTGCCTTTCCCTGTGGAATGATGCCATCGATGCATTTCCGGACCGTTGATAAATTTTTGCAGCTTTCCTGTATGAATATCAAGATTAGAATGAATGTACATTCCCCAAACAGCAGAAATCATTCCTTTGTATGCTATAACTTCTGGCGGAGAACCAAGTAAAACAATAGGGAGGAATTCAATTGTTTGATTGATCAATATTTCAATTGCGTGTGAACGTGAACCTGAAAGCCAATCAACTTTTTTAGGTGAATGATGTGCTTCATGAATTCGCCATAAATATTTATTTTTATGCTGCCAGCGATGCATCCAGTAAATATAAAGATCGTGTGTTACCAAAAAGAAAATTAACTGAATCCAGATTGGAACGTCCCTGAATAATTGTAGTCTTGAAAGTCCAGTTGATGTATCAATAAAATTTATTATGTATGTAAAAATCAAAATACCCAGAATGTAACTCTGGGCTATCGTATACAGAGCTAAGTCATCAAAAAAACCTTCACGTAGTACTTTCTGACCTTTTGTATAAGGCCAGATTCTTTCAACTACAATGAAGAAGATGGCTGCTCCAACAATTACTAATGTTGACGTCAGCTCAGCATTGGACATATTTGTGAAATAATTTACAATCCAGTTAGCAATATCTTTTAGAAAATCAAACATCTGATCAAGTTTCTATTTTACTTTTCTTAGTTTAGCTCTTGCACCCATTTCACTCTGGTATACCTTTTTAATTCCATCGCCAAGTGCAATTTCAATATCCCTGATATTTCTTACAAGCCTGTTAAATCCATTTACTTCAACCGAAGCCGCCTGATCGCTTCCCCACATTGCACGGTCTAAAGTTATATGTCTTTCAACAAAACTTGCACCTAATGCAACCGCAGCCCACGTGGGTGCCAATCCAGTTTCATGCCCTGAATATCCAATTGGAGTTTCAGGATACTTTTCTCTCAATGTTGTTATCATTTTTAGATTTAGTTCCTCATTCATACAAGGGTAAGCTGAAGTTGAATGAGCAATAAGATTATTTTTATTTTCAAATATTTTTACTGATTCTTCAATTTCTTCTATAGTTGACATACCTGTGGAAACTATTACAGGTTTATTAAGCATTTTGTGCTTTTTTATCAATCCAATATCGGTTAAAGAAGCTGATGCGGTTTTATAAATTGGAACATCAAAAGCTTCTATAAAATCTACAGCTTCATCATCCCAGCAGGATGCAAACCATATAATATTTTTTTCTTTACAGAAATTATCAATGACATTATAGTCATCTTTTGTAAATTCTACTTTATGTCTGTAATCAATATAAGTCATTCTACCCCAGGGAGTATCTCTTTCAATATACCATTGATCTTTAGGAACGCAAATTTCAGGAGTTCTTTTTTGAAATTTGACTGCATCCACTCCAGCAGATTTTGCACCTTCAATAAGTTTTTTAGCAATCTCGAGTGAACCATTATGGTTTATCCCTATTTCCGCAACAATAAAAACAGGATGACCATCACCAATCATTCTTTGACCAACTTTAATCTCCCTTGAGGAATTCATATGCAACTCTTTTTATTAATAGTTATTTAATAATTTTTTATTTAGCCCTAAAGGATAAAATTAATTCAGCTAATTCTCTGAATGCACCATTACCGCTTTTATTTTCACAGATGTAGTCACAAATTTCTTTAATAAAACTCATACCATCAGCAGGTGTAACTTTAAAGCCGACTAATTTCATTAGTTCGAAATCATTAGCATCATCACCAATGAATGCAATGTTCTCAGGTTTTACTTTATTCTTTTTACAAATTTCTGGAAGAATATCAGCTTTCTTTTTTACACCAAGATAATATTCTTTAATATTCAACTTTTCTGCCCTCGCTTTAACTGAACCGGATTCTTCGCCGGTAATAATTATTGTTTCAATTCCGGCATACTTTCTTAATCTCTCAACACCCATTCCATCACGAATTGAAAATCTTTTTAACTCTTCACCATTGGGAGAATAATAAACACCTGTATCCGTAAGCACGCCATCATTATCAGTCAAAACAACCTTTATTTTTTTAATTTTATTTTGAA
>JARRKF010000401.1:0-4043 GCA_037388405.1 Ignavibacteriaceae bacterium
ATAAAAGCTCTTCCCGAGTATAAATTCACTCTTGAAAGAAATAAAGACATAGTAATTTCGCAAAGTACAGAAATTCCGAAACCTGATTTGTGGAATCCCCAAAATCCTTCGTCATATATTATTAAGCAGGAATTATTCAAAGCAGATTCGCTTATTGATTTGACAAAAAAATCCATTGCTCTTTATGAGCTTAAATCGGATAAGGAAAAACTAACTTTAAATGGAAACGATTTTATTCTAAAAGGAGTTTGCTACTATCCAAGCTATGAAGGATTTGGGAAGCTTCTTTCTTACAGCAAAATGGATCAAGACATCTCATTAATTAAAGAAGCCGGTTTTAACTGCATACGTTTTGAAAAGAGCACTATTCATCCGTACTATCTGGAACTTTGTGAACGGTACGGACTGTTTGCATTCTTAGAAATTCCTATTAACGGAATTCCATCGGGCATAGCTGCGGATGGAAATTTTTTAAGTAGAAGCAAAGACTTTCTTCTCAACTATCTTTCATGTTACAGCGACTATTCTTCTTTTGCGGCAATTGGTTTTGGCGGAACCTATCTTCCTCAGCTAAGTGAACATATTGCCCTGATTTCCAGTTTGGCGAGTTTATCAAAACAGAAAAGCAATCTCTTAACGTACGCTTCATTCTTCGGAAAAGATCTTAAAGAAATTGATGGACTTGATTTATACGGACTTGAGTTTCTTGGCGACAACGTAGCAGACAGCGATCAGAAAATTAAAGAGCTGCAGGATGAAATCGGTAAAGGAAAAGTTTTCTTCTCATCACTCACGTATCCGGTTTATCTCGGCAGTTCTGATGGATATTTAAATGAATTTTCATTTGAAGCACAGGCAAAATACTTTGAGGGAATGTTCGATTATGTTTCGCAGAATAATATTCCGGGATTCTTCATCAATTCATTTATTGATTACAGAGGGGATTATTCTTCACTGATTTGCGGTTACAATAAGACAAATTTATACCGACTCGGTTTGCTCGATGAACAAAGAAATAAAAACAGGATAAGCTATAAAGTCGTTTATGCTAAGCTTAACAATCTTGAGAAGGTGACAATTCCAATCGGCAACAAGAAAGACGACTCACCGATGATTTTTATAATCGGCGGATTGCTTCTGGCGATATTTATGGGAGTTCTTGTTAACTCAGGAAGAAAATTCCGCGAAGATGCATCGAGAGCTTTGCTTCGTCCTTACAACTTTTTTTCTGATGTGCGCGATCAAAGAATAATTTCAGCATACCACACTACTATTCTCGGACTCATAGTTGCAGCCGTCATCGCACTCATATTTAGCAATTTACTTTTCCATTTAAAGAATAATGTAATTTTTGAAAAGATGCTGCTTGCTTTCGCAAGTCCTTCTTTAATAAAGGATGTTAACTATCTTGTGTGGAATCCTATTATGTCGCTTATATGGTTGACTGCAATTAACATTGTCCTTTTCGTTTTAGTTGCTCTTATAATTAAAATTGCCTCTTTCTTTGCGAAGACAAAAGTTTTTATAACAGGAATTTATTTTACTTTCATCTGGGCATTGCTGCCGGTTGTTTTACTTATTCCTGTAGGAATAATTTTATATCGTGTTCTGGTCGCCGGTGATGTTAATTTATACATTTATATCGGGTTGGGAGTAGTACTTTTCTGGATTTTATTCAGACTTATTAAAGGCATTTATGTTTTGTTCGATGCGAAACCCAGCTCAGTTTACTTTTACAGTATTGTATTCATACTGGTTGTAATAATTGCTGTTCTGTTTTATTACGAATTAAAACATTCGACAATTCAGTATCTTATTTTTACTTTAAAGCAGTTTAATATTTTTTAGAGATTAAGATTGTATTTATCAAGACTTGAAATATTTGGCTTCAAATCATTTGCGCAGAAAACGCCAATAAAGTTTAATGACGGCGTCACTTCGATAGTCGGACCGAATGGTTGTGGAAAAACTAATATTGTGGATGCAATACGATGGTGTCTCGGTGAACAGAGAAGCAGCACTTTACGAAGTGACAAGATGGAAAACGTTATTTTCAACGGAACTTCCACACGCAAACCGATGGGAATGGCAGAGGTTTCACTCACGATTGAAAACACAAAAGGAATTCTTCCGACTGAGTACACCGATGTAACAATAACAAGAAGAATTTTCAGATCAGGTGAGAGCGAATATCTTCTGAATAAAAACTTGTGCCGTCTAAAAGATATTACCAATCTGTTTATGGATACAGGAATTGGCGCAAATGCTTATTCCGTTATCGAATTGAAAATGGTTGAAACTATTCTCAGCAGTAAAGCGGAAGAACGCCGCACAATGTTTGAAGAAGCAGCCGGAGTAAACAAGTACAAACTGAGAAGAAGATTAGCACTCCGTAAGCTTGAAGAAGTAAAAGCTGATTTAACAAGAGTAAACGATATAGTAACAGAAGTTGCAAAAAATGTTTCGAGTCTGGAAAGACTGGCAAAGAAAGCTGACAGGTACAATAATCTTTCATCGCACTTAAAAGAAATTGAACTTGAACTTTCTGAAAGAGAATATTCATGGATTTTAGAAAAATCAGATGGCTGAGCTTTCCACAAGACTTGATGAAATAAGAAAACAGCTCGGAAGCTTTGAAGCTGAATTAAAATCAAAAAGATTTGAAATAAATAAAGTGACTGAAAATATTTACTCTTTGAGAAGTAATATTTCGGTTGCAAAGGAAAGACATAAATCAGTTACAGCTAATATTGCTAAATATGAAAGTGAGATTAAACAGTATACGGAAAGGTTAAAATCCACTCAAACTGTAATCGAACAAGCTGTTCAAAATATTTCAAAGATAACTTCCGAAATAGATTCAAGCCGGGATTTAAAAGACGAGTTCAAATCAAAAATAGAGAATGCAAACAAACTTCTTGAAGAAAAAAGAACAGATGTTAAAAAACTTTCCGAACAGATACTTGCAGGATTGAAGCAGATAAGCGACAAAGAGAATGAACTTGCAAACGTTACAAAATCATTAGATGAAAACAGTGTTCAGATAAACAAGCTAAACTTGCGAATCCAAAATCTTACAAATGACGTTGCAAAAACAGTCGGGTTTATAGAAAATCTGAAAGAGGAAAAAGAAGAAGTTGCTTCCAGTTTGAATGAAGCTGAAGATAACTATGCGAAAAAAGTTCAGGAGAAAGAAAAGCTTACTAAAGAACTGAGCGAATTAAAAACCAGAGAACTTGAACTAAAGAGTTTAATAAATAGTCTGGAAGATAAAGTTTCTTTCATTCAGAATATTGTTGATAATTATGAAGGTGTTTCGCAAGGTACAAAATCGTTGCTTGAATTTTCTGGGTGGGTCAAAGGTGATTTTGCATTGCTTGCGAATGTGGGTAACACAAGTGATGATTATCGTCCTGCGATTGAAGCTGCTTTACGAAATAATGTCAATGATATTTTAATTTCGAATCTTGAAGATTTAAAGAACGGAATCGATCATTTAAAAAATAATGATCTGGGCAGAGCATCATTTTATTTAAAACATTCTTCAAACCAAAATTACGGTCTGTTAGCAAAGATTCAGAAGTTTTTGTTATTTAGACAAAAAAGGAAAATAGAAACCAATCCTTCATTTAAAAGCTGGGCTTCATCAGTTGTAAAAGCTGACGAGAGTTGGAATTCTGTTTTTGTCAGCATATTAGAGAAGACCGCGATTGTAACAGAACTTGATCAAGCAATATCACTTTCTCAAAAGTTTCCTGATTTCAGATTTGTAACCTTAGATGGCGATCTTGCTGAAGGAAAAGGTATGATAGAAGGCGGTTCGGTTCGTGCAGATGAATCTTTGTTCGGTAAACGTCAGCTTCTGGATGAAATAAAGAGGGATATTCCTCCAAAGCAGCAAGAACTTGAAATGCTCTCAGAGAAAATATCTGAACTCGAGAAAACTATAAGTGAAATTGATCTTAAAGTCCTTTCTGATCAGGGAAGAATGCTTGTAAATGATCTTGCAATCATTGTTAAACAGATTTCTCAATTTTAATATG
>JARRKF010000402.1:0-2569 GCA_037388405.1 Ignavibacteriaceae bacterium
GCGGTCAAAGTACTGCCCTAGGCCTTTCGGTTCCATTAATAGTTGAGCAATCAATCCTGTAATTGTCCATCCAACCGCAAATAAAACTAATATCAAAGCAACATTAATGAAAGCTGCTGAGATACCGTCAGTTTGCCATTTCCATGTAAAAATAATCAATAAAAATAAGAAGTGAGCGAAGAAAATTACAGCTGAAACCATTTTAATTTTGTGAAGAGTTTCTTTTATTGATTATTACAGTGCCAATTACACCACCAAGCATTCCGAAAATTGTATAAGTTATAAGGTTAGTAACTATAATTATTACTGAATAGATAAAAGAAAATCCGGTTGACTCAATTTCATTCACCATTTGTCTTAAGAGCCCGAGTGCATCTTCCGCTGCTGGTCCAAGATTCATATTTCTAATCATTTGTTCCGTTTGAGGTAATGCTGCAACCAAATCGTTTGATTTTGTAATAAGAGTTAAAATAATTTCAAAAACACCAGCAAATACAGCAGCAAATATTCCGGTCAGAAGTCCCAGCATTACTCCTGTTACGGTTTGGATTTTATTCAATTCAACGTTAGACTTTTTAAATAGTGCAACTGAAAATCCTGAAGCAATAGGTACGATTAAACAGCATGCGAAACTTTCAACACCCGGGATAACAGTTAAAACGGCGGCAGCAAATCCACAAACCAGAGCAGACAAATTTCTATTATTCATCGAGGGTAATTACTAATTGTTAGCAATAAAATTTTCTAATTCTTTTATTATAAAAAGATATATTACAAAACCGAAAATTATTCCGGTAATAAAAGCAAAAATTTGAGAATATTCATAAACTCCTGTTGTTGAAAAAATAACATCGAGCAATAGAGGAGTGCTGGAAAGAAATAAAAGCTTCAAAGGCAATTCGGGAAATATAAAACGCAGTTCAACTATTGCAGCAATAAAAGCTCCAAAATAAATTCCCGTACATCTTGCACAAACAAACATCCGATGACCTTCATATGAAATACACTTAAAATTTTCTTGATGACATACAGTCGAATAAATTTTATTGATCAAATAGCTAAGCAAAGGATTTTTAATATCTATGATAAAAGGCATCAATAATCCGCTAATCCAGATTGAAAGAAGAGAAATAAAAAGGAACTTGAATATCAGGATTTTGTATTTTGTATACTGATTTAATTCAGTAATAGTTTTTATTGTAGCAATCTGCAATCTTGAAAAATTAAATTTTGTTATATATGAATATTTTTTTATTTGTGAGAAGGTAAAGTTTATTATTAAAAATAAACGAGGAAACCAGAACCAGTTTATTTTCAATTTCATTCAGCTTAATTTGTTTTAGCTTTAATTCAGGTTTGTAAAGATTGGCAACGTAAATATTTTCTTTTGTTGTTACAGTAAGCCAATTAAAAATTATTCTTATGCTTGTAAATTCTTCTTCACCGGACGCTTTACCAACTCCATTTCCATACTGATCGAAAACAATTATTTGCTTGCCATCAATTACAAAAATATTATTCTGCGCCGATACAGCGAGCTGTTTTGGTTTTTGCAGGGCATAATTTCCGTAATCGTAACCGCCAAAATTTTGGATAAAGTTTCCAAAAATATCAAATTTAACTATTCTGATATTTTCTGAATCGAGAATAAAGATGTCTCCCTGGTTTGACATTACAGCGCTAAGTGGATATCCGAATCTTTCTGCTTCAACATCGCTGTCTCTGGTATAAATCTGAAAATTAAAATTTAAATTCTTATCAAATCTTTGGATACGATGGTTATTTTTATCAGCTACAAAAACTTTCAGTGCATCTGCAAAAACATCAACAGGATTGTCAAATGAGCTTTCTCGCCAGCCATATCCACCAATTTCTTTCAGAACATTTCCCAACGTATCAATAGAGGAAACTTCGTCCGTATTTGTATCTGTTACATAAATAATTCCAGCTGGATTTATATAAAATGAAGAAGCATTTTTAAAATTTCCAATTGAATTAACTAACTCGAAATTTTGAGGGAAGGAAATAACAGCAAATAATAGAAAATTAATTAATAATTTCATTCAGAGTAACTAATTTTTTCACAATCAATATTAATGATTAATGAAGATAAAAGAAACAACCATTATTATTAAACCATGTTAATAAGTTTATGCTTTATACAAATGTTCTTGATATATGATAAACATTATTAGAATTGCTCCCTGAATATCGTTGCAATTAGAACCCATCGTATCTATATTTACGGTTCAAATTTTGTCCCGTGGTGTAACTGGTTAACACGTCTGACTCTGGATCAGAAGAGTCTAGGTTCGAGTCCTAGCGGGACAGCACTTTTAATGAACAATTCACAATTAACAATTTATAATTTCCAACCGCAATTATTATTTTTTATTTGTTAATTGTAATTAAAACCGGCGCGTTCGTCTAGTGGCTTAGGACATCGCCCTCTCAAGGCGGAGATCGCGGGTTCTCCCAAAGGGACTCCTGTGGAGGAATCCCGCACCCAAAAGTAAATTCTTTCTTCAGGATTTTCTGTAGATCCATAATAATATGTACCATCCTTCAG
>JARRKF010000403.1:0-2567 GCA_037388405.1 Ignavibacteriaceae bacterium
CAGATTTCTTTTACCCATCTTTTACAGATGATCTTATAGAAAACAATGATGAAATAATATTTGTTGGGAAGAGCAGTGTTGATGAGAAAGAATGCTTTCATATCATTGCAAAGAATAGTGTGATGAGCACCCAAGTCTGGATATCCGATGACGCACTCTTCTTGCCCGTTAAAATGGTGATCATTTATTATGATGTAAGCCCAAATCAACAATACGAAGCCACATTTTCAAATTGGCAACTTAACCCCTCATTACCAAATGCAATGTTTGAGTTTACGCCCCCAGCAGGTGCAAATAAATTAAAACTTATAGCTAAATAGGAAGAGGAATACAGCTATGAATAAATCAAAAGTGAAATCCCGTTACATTATATATTTTGTAATGTTGATAATGTTAGTTCCAATTACAGCAGAAGCTCAAAGGATGAAGCATAACTCGGGTAGTAACAGGAACCGGACTAATCAGAATATTTCAAAACCAAATAAGCAACCAAACAGATCTATTAACGGTGGTTACCAAAAATCAACAAACAGAGATTTATCTAAAAGAAAAACTACTCAGAAACCAAATCAGAATATCAAACGGGATGTGAATAAAACTAATATAAAAGAAAGAAATAAAAATATTGATAGAAATAGGGGGAACATTAATATAGATAATAGTAAGAGGAATATAAAAATAGATAATAGCAGAAATGTAAATGTCAATCGGAATGTATATGTCAGACCTCCTGTGAGACCTTACCCCAGACCTCCGTATTATTACGGCGGATTCAGATATTATAGTTACCACCCCTATCACTATCACCCTTATCGCCCTTATTATTGGGGACCAGTATGGCACCCGTGGGGATTTTTTGTTGCTGCAGTGGCAGTAACAGCAATTGTTGTAAGTGTAAATAATCAACAATATTATTATGATTCCGGAGTATACTATGTTGAGAGCAATGGAGGGTATACAGTTGTTCAGGCTCCTGCTGGTGCGACTATAAAAGTTTTACCTGAGGGATCTCAAACCGTGGTGGTGAATGAGACAACAAATAATTATTACTACGGTGGAACCTTTTATGAAAAATCTGATGGTGGTTATACAGTTGTTCCTCCAACTGCTGGAACTCTGGTAGAAAATCTTCCTGAAGGAGGAGAAGAAGTTAAGATTGGTGATATAACTTATGTGAAATACGGAGAAACTTATTACCAACCTGTGCAGATAGATGGAGAAAATATGTACGAAGTTGTAAATGTTGAAGAGGATAAAGATTAGGATTTCATTGTTCAATAAATGCTAAAAGATTAAAGAAAATCCGGCGAAGCTAAATAATAATACCCAGCTAAACGTGTTGAATTTTCAAACACTTAATAATTTCCCAGATGATATAACCTTCACTAATATCGATTTAGAACAATGGGTTATTTAAACTTCTAACTGAAATGAAGCAAACAAAGAAATTAGTGAAGCAATGTTTCAAATATTTTCTGATAAGTTTAAGCCAAAATAAATTTTGTATGTAAAAAGGAGATGAATTAATGAAAAACCTACTATTAATTTTTACATTATTATTAATGTTTGTTGGTTGTAAACAACAACCTGAAAAAGCTGCTGATACAATATACTATGGCGGTGATATTGTTACTATGGAAGGTGACTCTCCACAGTATGCAGAAGCGATAGCCGTTAAAGAAGGCAAAATACTTTTTGTTGGTTCAAAAAACGAGGCTATGAAATTTGAAGGTAGAGATACTGAACTTCTTGACCTTCAAGGAAAAACTATGTTCCCAGGTTTTATCGATGGCCATTGTCATTTTGGTGGTTTTGGCACACAGGCTATATCAGCAAATTTATTGGCTTCACCTGATGGCCAGGTAAATGATATTGATGCTTTAGTCAATACGTTGAAAGAATGGGCAAAAGGACCTGATCTGGAACGAATCGGCTGGATTTTGGGAATGGGTTATGACGATGCTGTTTTAAAGGAAGGCAGGCATCCTACAAAAGAAGATCTAGATAAAGTTTCAACCGAAATTCCGGTTATTGTTGTTCATATTTCCGGACATTTTGCCGTAATGAATAGTGCGGGATTGAAAGCAGTCGGCATAACTGCTAAAACAAAAAATCCTGAAGGTGGTGTGATCAGAAGAATGCAAGGTAGTAATGAGCCAAATGGTGTTTTAGAGGAACTTGCTGCTATCCCGATTATGATGAAAATAATTACACCTAAAACTGAAGAAAATGTTTTCTATTTTCTTGACAAGGCTCAGGATCTTGCCATTCAATTCGGCTACACAACTGCAGAGGAAGGTCGTGCTTTTGGGAACCACGAAGATTTTATGAACTATGCAGAAAAGAAGGGATTTAAAATCGATGTAGTTTCATATCTGGATTATTCAATGGAAAATAAGGTTAAAGGATTGAGCTGCTCTGCTGTTATGGAAACGCATGAGGTAACAGGAGAATCCTTTCATAGAATGGAGAGTCCCTGGACAGGTAAAAAATATACTAATGGCTATCGTGTGGGAGGAATGAAAATCACTCTTGACGGTTCACCACAGGGAAGAACAGCATGGTCT
>JARRKF010000404.1:0-2563 GCA_037388405.1 Ignavibacteriaceae bacterium
TTTTTGATCTTCGGACTTGAGTTTGCAATATGAGTCGCAATACTATTTGCATAAAACCTGTTAAATACTTGCTCAATACATTCATAAGGATATTCCATCATATACGGCAGTGCCTGAATTGCATACCATGCAGGATTTGCAGTGAACTCAAGTGTGAGATTATAATTCTGCAAAGTTGTGGACTTATTCTCCATCAACTTTTTAAGAATGAAAGTTTTTGTTTCATTTCCTTTTACGGGAAGCGGAAGAGTTTCAGTTACGAGCATTCTGTTTGTCAAAATCGGAAGCGCATTTTCTTCACCGTCTGAAAACTTTCCTGATTTTGCAATTACTCTGTAAACAACTGCATCAACTTTACCGAGAGGAACTTTCAGTCTCCAGCTTAATCCTTCGCTCATTCCTTTTTCCGCAGTAAATGATTTTACATTGTTAGAATTTTCAAAAAGTGCATCTATTGGTTTCATCGTAAAAGCATCAAACAACTGCAGAGTTGCTGATCCTGAAAGAGAACTATCAGAAAGATTACTGACTTTTGCAGTGAAATAAATTTCATCGCCTTCTCTTAAAAATCTAGGAGGATTCGGCATTATCATCAGATCTTTCTGAGTTACTGTTTCTTTGTAAGCTATTCCGCTTTTTAAATCTTTAGTAAGAGCAAAACTCATAAATTTCCAGCGAGTTAATGCTTCGGGCACTGTGAAAGAAATTATTATCTCGCCTTTTTCATTCGTTCTTAATTCAGGATAGAAGAAAGCAGTTTCATTCAGATTTTTTCTTACTGAAACACCCTCGAATGTTCCTTGGGGTAAATTATTTAAATCTTTATCGTGTCCATTCGCAAGCTTTGATGCGATTACAGATGGACTTTCTTTTTTCGATTCATATTCTGCATTAAAACCACCTGCTTCCAAACTTATTTCATCTAAAGCAGCCTGGTTTACTGATTCGATTCTTCCACTTTTATAACGAAGTCCATCGCTATATTCGTAACCATAAAAATAAAATCTAAAATTGTTGATGTAGGGATAATAGAAGTTTAGCCACGATACATAAGTGTTCCATCCTTCGTTATAAAAGTTTGAATTTATTGTCGTGAAATTATTATCAGCAGTCCAGTTCCATTTGGAACTAAAATAGGGATACACATTGAAGCCCCAGTAATTCGCCGCAAAAGCATCCAGCGAAGCATCATACATAGATGCAAGCAGCTCTGCTTCAACTGCATCACCATCCGCACCAGAAATTTTCAGTTTCCATTCTTCTTTTGAACCGGGAAGAATTTTACTTCTGAAAGTTTCAAATGAAATATTTAATTGCTTGTTCGTCCATGGAACAGAAATAACTTGTGTAACAATCTGTGCTTCATTATTTATTATTGAAGTTAAATGAAAAACAAGGTTACCACGATATTCTTCTGTAACAGGTATCTGAAATTCCTTTTGTTCTTTGTTCAATTCTATCCATTGTTTTTTTATAATGTTGACATCGTACTCCACTTCATAAAGAACTTTAACGTTCTCAGCAGATGCAACATAGAGTTTTACAGTTTGTCCCGGCTCGTAACTTTTTGACTTAAAGTAAATCCAGAGCGGATCATCAGTTGGAGCTTTATCAGATTCAGGATTGTAGACCGTAAAATATTTAACAAGCTCAACAGGTGTTCCGTTTTTATCTTTTGATTTTAGTGTAAGAACATATTTGCCAGGCTGCCAGTCATCCAGATCTTTGAAAGAAATGAAGGAGCTATCGGTTGTAACAAAGCTTGATTCAAAAACCTTACTTTTCTTTTCCCATGTGAATGGCTGATCTTCATCTTTGTAAACATCGTGTGGAAAGTATTTGTGATACTCTTCTTCAGTAAAAAGAAACTTATCTGGCCTTGTCCAAAGTCTGTTTCTGAAAACTCTATCCGGCATTTTCAATTTTTGAACTTCAATTGAAACACTTGCTTTTTCAAACTGTCCGTTAAGATTTGTTGTTGAGACAGAGTATTTTGCAACCGAATCATTCTGAACAATTTCAGGAAGATTGATATTTGCAAGAAGTGCAACATAACCTGCGCTTACATAAGTTTGAGCCGAATGAGTTTCACCGGTAACATCAACGACGTCCGCATAAACAGTAAAATTAAATGCTGGTTTGGTTTCTTTGAGTATTGAAAGATCTGGAATTAAATCAAACTCAATTTTGAATTTTCCATCTTTATCAGTTGTTGTAACTCCGTTCGTTATTTCCATTTCAGTATTTCTACCCCAGTACCAGCTGTAATAACTTCTCCAGCCATAATCGAAATATGGAAAATAGGTTGATCTTACAACTCTGTATTTAACCTGAACATCATTAAGGTTTGCACCGGAATAAGTTTTTGCAAATCCTTCTGAAGTCACTTTATCATTTAAAGAATAGCTGCCTTTAACCGGCTCAAACTTTACTTCAAATTTCGGTCGTTTGTATTCTTCAACTCTAAAGTACTGTGAGCCGTACTCATTTGCTATATAATACTGCCCGCCGATTTTTCCTACGGGAATCGTGAACTTACCGTTAAATGTTCCGTACTCATTTG
>JARRKF010000405.1:0-2561 GCA_037388405.1 Ignavibacteriaceae bacterium
ATAGCGCTGCATCCAAGTTTTTATTGATTTTTATCGTTCAATTCCAGGTGTAAATATTTAGTAATTCGTTCCACACCCTTCTCTTGCGACGAAAAAACTTTTAAGAACGCTAAAACTATTTATTAAAATTCTATTAGAATATGTCATTATGAGTTTTATTGTTAGCAAATCCCTCTCTTTTTAAGAGAGGGATATAAGGTGAGTTAAAAAACTAAGAAAATAATTAATTGGGGATTAAATTTTCCCAAACAAATCTACCATTTCAATTGCAGATAGTGCTGCATCCCAGCCTTTATTTCCAGCCTTTGTCCCCGCTCTCTCTAATGCTTGTTCAATTGTATCAGTTGTGAGGACACCAAATATTACAGGTAATCCTGATTCCAGAGCGACTTGTGCTATTCCTTTCGACACTTCAGCGGCAATGTAATCGAAGTGGGGAGTACCTCCACGAATAACTGCACCCAAACAAATCACTACATCATACTTTTTAGACTTTGCCATCTTTTTTGCAGCTAATGGAATCTCAAAAGAACCGGGAACCCAAGCTACCGTGATATCAGTTTCTTTACAATCGTGTCTCAATAAACAATCTTTAGCTCCTGACAGGAGTTGATTTGAGATTAGTTCATTAAACCTGCTGGCGACTATTCCGATTTTTTTCCCTTTAGCAGTTAATTTTCCTTCAATTATGTTTGCCATTTTATCCTCTCTAAAGTTTTATAATTTTCCTTCGGGATGAAGCAGATGACCCAATCGGTCTCTTTTTGTTCTTAAATATTTTTCATTGATTGGATTCGGTGGAATCTCCAGCGGAATCCGTTCAACTATTTCAAGGTCATATCCTTTAAGTCCGATTACTTTTTTAGGATTATTAGTAAGTAACCTAATCTTCTTTAATCCAAGATCTTTTAATATTTGTGCACCTGTGCCGTAATCTCTCAGATCTGCTTTAAATCCAAGAGCTTCATTAGCTTCCACAGTATCTTTGCCTTGTTCCTGCAAATGGTAAGCAAGTAGCTTATTAACCAATCCAATTCCTCGTCCTTCCTGACGCATATAAAGAACAACACCTCTTCCGGCTTTTTCAACCATAGTCATAGCAGCTAGTAGCTGTTCGCCGCAATCACATCGTTTGGAACCAAAAATATCACCGGTTAAACACTCAGAGTGGACTCTAACAAGAACAGGCTCATTACCACTTAATTCGCCTTTAACTAGTGCTATCGGATTATCGAGTGGATCAAGCCTATTTTCGTATAAATGAAGTTTAAAGTTGCCATATTTAGAAGGCAAATCAACGATAACTTTTTTTCTTATATAATTTTCTCTTGCCATTCGGTATTCAATAAGATCGGCTATAGTAATAACTTTTAAGTTATATTTTTTTGCGAACTCCATAAGGCTGGGTACTCTCGCCATTGTACCATCATCTGCAAGAATTTCACACAGAACACCAACCGGATGCATTCCGGCAAGTTTTAGAATATCTACTACTGCTTCTGTATGTCCGGCACGTTTAAGTACTCCACCTTTTTTTGCGATGAGTGGAAAGATATGACCAGGTCTTGCAAAGTCATTTGGATTAACTTTTTTGTCAGCTGCACGATTAATTGTAATAGCTCTATCGTGTGCTGAAATACCTGTTGTTGTGCCATATTTGTAATCAATCGAAATTGAAAAGGGAGTTCCGTGTAAAGCAGTATTATTTTGAACCATCAAATCAAGATCCAGTTCTCTGGCTTTATCTTCTGTAATAGGAAGGCAAAGAATTCCTCTTCCTTCTTTAGTAATGAAGTTTACATCCTTTGGAGTAACAAGTTCTGCTGCCATAACCAGATCCCCCTCATTTTCACGATCAGGATCGTCAACAACAATAAGCATTTTACCAGCTTTAATATCTTCTATTGCTTCATCAATTGTATTGAATTTGAAATTGCCGTTATTTTTTATTTTGTCCATCATTAGTACCCAATTTCTTTTAGCCAGGTTTCCGTTATATTTTTTTCTGAAGTATTATCTCTTGATAGAAGCTTCTCAACATATTTTGCGAGAATATCAATCTCAATATTTACTTTGTCATTAAGTTTCTTGAATTTAAAGTTTGTATTCTGCCAGGTATGCGGAATTACAGAAATGGAAACGATATTTTTCTGAAGATTAGCAATAGTCAGGCTAATTCCATTTACAGCAATTGAACCTTCTGCTATTAAGTACTTTTCGAGATTTTCTGGCACAATAATTTTTAACAGATAATTTTCACCAAGTTTTTTAATTTCTGATATTGTTCCAACTCCATTCACATGCCCCTGAACCAAATGACCACCTAGCCGGTCATTTAATTTAACAGATCTTTCAAGGTTTACTGATTCTGAACTTCCTAAATTTACAAATGTTGTTTTTTCTAATGTTGCCCCAACTGCATCCACCAAGAAGCCCGAATCATCTAAATTTGTCACCGTAAGGCAAACTCCATCACTACAAATCGAGTCATTCACTTTAATATCATCCAGAATTTTGTTAGCTGTGATGTTAATGGACAAACCCCCTGCAATCGGGCTGGT
>JARRKF010000406.1:0-3015 GCA_037388405.1 Ignavibacteriaceae bacterium
CCATAAGAGCACATATCAAAACAATTTAAGTTGACAGCATTTTACACACCCGGAATTAATTTTACAACCTTCGCAATCGTCATCGGCGTACACCCCTTATAGTGATTGTTTACATCCAAGTAAACATCAACACCCTTCGTAAGCAAATCCTTTATCATTTCAACGATATCTTTCAATTCTTCATCTCGAGAACTAAAAATCTTATTCCAGTTTTCTCCAGATAACTTTTCAATTCCGCTTCTATCAGGACCATGCAGCCTGATGAATGTCTGGTCTGTAATATATTCCTTATAGTTATTATATATTCCTGCAATCGGCATTAAATAATTCTGCAGAAAAAAATTAATGCATAATAAACATTAATTTTATTTACTTATTCTGTAGATATAGATATATATTAATTCTTAGTTGAAAATAAAATAAAGAGACCTCCAGATTTAGTAAATTTAGATTGGTTCAAAACATAAATAACTAAATCAAAAGGAGGTCCCAATGGAAAATAGTAAAAGTAAATTTAGATTGGTTCAAAACATAAATAACTAAATCAAAAGGAGGTCCCAATGGAAAATAGTAAAATTTTGATAGAAATAAATGCAGAAGAATTAACAAAAATGTTAAAGAACCAGCCGGAGTTATTTATAGGAGAGACACTAAAAGAAGTATTAAAACAAAGCATAGAAAGAGAATATGAAGAAAAGACGGGAGAGAAATATAATCGGGAATCAAAATATCAAAGATGGAGTAGAAATCCTGGAAGTGTTAACATAAATAATGAGAAACTAAGAATAGAAGTACCTCGGATGCGAAATAAACAGACTTTGAAGACAGAAGAGCCGGAGCTTTATAAAGAGATGAACAAAAAAGTAGAAATAGACAGAAGATTTTTAAGGCTTCTGGTAAATGGATTATCACAGAGGAGATATAAAAAAGCAGCGCAGTTGATAACGGAAAGTTTTGGATTGAGTCAAAGCAGAATGAGCCGTCTATTTAACAAAGAAGCAGAAAAAGCATTGAAGGAATTCGAGAGTAGGGATTTAGGGAACTATGATTTTATATGTTTAATGATAGATGGGAAATATTATTCAAAACAGCAGATAGTTCATGCAGTGGGAATAACGAGTACAGGAATAAAAATAATGCTTGGATTTATCCATACAACTACAGAAAACAGTAAAGCAATCAAGGGATTATTGAAGAACTTAATAGAAAGGAATTTTGAATTCGAGGAAGGGATATTAGTTGTAAGTGATGGTTCAAAAGGAATCCGGAAAGCAGTAGAAGAAGTATTTGGTGATAAAGCATCCTTGCAAAGATGCCAATGGCATAAAAGGGAAAATGTAATAAGTTATTTACCGGAGAAATATAAAGAAATCTATAAGGGAAAACTGCAGCGTGCATATGAAGAACCGATTTATGAGATTGCAAGAGCCAGATTGATGGAAATCTACGAAGAACTAAAGAATCTAAATCGCTCAGCAGCAAACTCACTACTGGAGGGACTTGAGGAAACCTTAACAATACATTCCTTAGGATTAAGAGAAGAGTTGGGAAGAAGCTTTTGTACCACAAACATAATAGAAAGTATAAATTCACAGCTCAGCAAGAACTTAAGGAATGTAAAAAGATGGCGGAATACAGAAATGCAGGCTCGTTGGACAGCTATCTCATTATTAGAAATTGAACAAAATATGAATAGAGTCAGAAATTATGAAAAGCTTCATTTACTAAAAGATGCTCTTAAATCCTTATTAAATATAGAACAAAAAAATGTTGCTTAAATATTTAGCTGAAGCTAAACTGGTGGTCTCAAATATTTTCAACTAAACTTGAATAATTATCAAAGATATTTTTATCTCGAATTTATTAAAGTCTAATATTTTATGAGGTACAAAACATGTACAAGCAAATCAAAATTGAAAGAACTGAACTATACGAGAAAATCTGGTCAAAACCGATGACTGAAATAGCAAAGGAGTATGAAGTTTCAGATAAAGCAATAGCAAAAATTTGCTACAAGCTTAAAATACCGGTTCCTGGTTTAGGGTACTGGCGTAAAGTTGAAACAGGAATTAAGGTCGTGAAAACACCACTTCCTGATATTCCTCCTGACAGCCCGACTATCCATTATATATCCAAACAAGAACCAGACTATCAGTTAATTATTCCGGAGAATATCCAACAAATAATTAATACAGAAAAAGATCCAAAGAATAAAATTATTGTCCCGGAGAAAAGAGGAAACACTCATCCGCTTTTACCAAAGACAGAGACAGCATTAAAACCATCTTATCGCAGGAACAAATTTTTAGAAAGCCGGGAAGCTGAGGGGATATTTAGTATTTCGGTAAGTTCTAATGAATTAAGAAGAGCATTTAGAATTTTAAATACTCTTATTAAAGAATTAGAGAAAAGAAAATATTTAGTTTACTTAAGAAATTTTTCATTATGTGTAAAAATGTATGGAGCAGAATTAAAATTCGGTATTAAAGAAGGTTCTAAAAGGATTGAACTCCCGCACGAACCAAAATCATATTTCCGTGAATATGACTTTGTTCCTACAGGAAAATTAATACTTTCAATAAACGATCTTCATTCAGATTATCCGCTCAGAAAGAACTTTACAGATAACAGAACCGGAATACTCGAGGATAAATTAAATGATTTTATTATTGCATTAATTATTGCTGCACACTCAGAACTTGCCAAAGAAAAACACTGGAAAGAAGAAAGGAGAAAAAGTGAGGAGAAAGAAAATAAACGAAAAGAAATGTTGAAACGAATAAAGCAAGAAGAAACAAAAATTGAAGAACTAAATCAAAATGTAGAGTTATGGCATAAAAGTGAATTAATAAGAAATTATGTACGGGAATTTAAGAAGAATTGCCTGATAGATTCGTTAGATGAAAGTAAAAAGAAAGAAGTCATCGATTACTGCAATTGGGCTTTATTGCAGGCCGATAGAGTAGATCCTTTTAAGGCACATCCGTATTCAATTGTGGATGATAAAGAGAAGTA
>JARRKF010000407.1:0-2537 GCA_037388405.1 Ignavibacteriaceae bacterium
TCTAAAATTTCTTTTGGTATTCCATTGCCGTTATCACCAATTCTTATTTCAACTTTTCCATTAAGCTGTTTTGTTGAAACTTTTAAAGTTGGATAAAAATTATTTTCACTGCTTTTCTTCTTTCTATCATAAGCAGCATAGCACGCATTGTTATTTATATTTAAGAATACTCTGCTGATATCCTGAGGAACTACATATATCTTTTCAAGAGTTTTATCGTAATCTTTTTCAATTGTAATATTGAATTCTTTATCCTGTGCTCTCATTCCATGGTAAGCAAGATTAACATATTGATCAAGTAGATCATTTATATCCGTTAAAGTCTTTTCACCTGACGCACCCCTTGAGTGGAGAAGCATTCCTTTAACTATTGAATCGGCACGCTTACCGTGTTGATTTATTTTATCAAGATTTTGTTTTAGATCTTCTATTATTGTTAGTACTTCTTCTTTATTATTATTCTTTAATTCTTCCTTTATTTCATCTAATAGTTCACCCGATATATCTGAAAAATTATTTACAAAGTTTAATGGATTTTTAATTTCATGGGCAATGCCTGCTGTAAGTTCACCAAGCGATGCCATTTTTTCTGAATGGATGAGTTGCGATTGGGTAGATTTAAGATTTGAAAGCGTTGTTTCCAATACTTTGTTTGTCTTTTGTTTTTGCCTGTTATTACGATACAGTATCAGGCCAATAATAAAAAGTACACCCAAACCTGCAAGCATGGTATAGGTCCTCGTCCTGGTTTGTATCTGAATTTTTTCCTCCTGTAAACTTTTGAGCCGCAGTTGTTGATCAAATCCGATATTCTGGTAGGAAAGCAGGTTTTTCTTTTCCGCATTATTCAGACTGTCATTTAATACGGTGTATAGTTGCAAATACTTTAAAGTACTGTCACGGTTATTTCTAATGCGGTACACATCTGAAAGCGCCCGGTAGGAGGCGGTCAGCGGCCCCGGCTGTCCCAAAACCCGGGCAGTTTCCAATAATTTCCTGGCAAAATACAGACTGGAGTCAGGTTTATGTAATCTTTCGTATAATTTACTTAATGCATCATAGGTATGGGGAAGATAGTTAAGATTATGATGTGCTGTATAGGATTCTACTGATTACAGGTAAGCATCACGTGCCGATGTTAAATCCCCTTTTTTAAGGTAAATGTTTCCCAGATTATAAAGAATGCTGCCTTCCCAGGTTCTAAAGAAAAATTCTAAATGCGGCTGCAATGCTAATGCTTGTTGTTCAAAATAAAGTGCCGAATCCAATTGGTTAAGGTAAGTATAAGAATATCCTAAGTTCAAATATGCCAGCGAAAGCAAAAAAGTATCCGGAATAGATTCAGCATAGCTCAATACCTTGAAGTACCTTAGTTTTTCCATATCCATGTTACCGGTGGCGCCGTACAATTGCCCCATATGCAGGTTTATTAGACCCAAATTATAAAGCCTTCTCGCATGTGGGGTGTGCCCCCTTAGAAAGTACAAGGCTCCTTTTTCAGTTGCCGGGTTCTCTGCAATTTGGAATGCCTCCGACAATGATTCAAGTGCTGATGGATATTTACCCAACGCTAAAAGCGCATAGCCCTTGTCGCTTAAAGCGGCTGCTTCAATCAATTTTAATCTTAACTTCTGAGCCAGTGATATACACTTATTATCGTAATAAACAGAACTGTCACGATTGATTTCCAAATAATAAAGCGCCAGGTTATAATACGCATCCAAACGAACAGTGTCATTGGCTGCATTTCTTAACGCCAGTTGCAGGCTATCTAACTTTTTTGTACCCGATAAAGTAGTATCCGATAAAATGTAAAAAAGTTTTGACTGAGCCCGGCAAAAACCAAGCATAGAGAAAAAAATAATGAGCAATAAAAATGCACGTTTCATAAGATGTTTATCCTGGTATTTGAATGATAAATGTTGTCCCGTTACCTTCATTTGTTTCAACTTTCAATTCACCACCATGAACTTTTGTAACTATATCATAGCTTAGTGAAAGTCCAAGTCCAGTTCCCTCGCCTGTTGGTTTTGTCGTAAAGAAAGGCTGAAATATTTTATCTAAAATATCTTTTGGTATTCCGTTTCCGTTGTCAGCTATTCTTATTTCTATCTTGTCTTTAAGATTCTTTGTTGAAACTTTAAGAACAGGATTAAAACCATCACCATCTTTTTTCTTTTTATCATAAGCTGCATAACATGCATTGTTAATTATATTTAAGAATACTCTGCTGATATCCTGAGGAACTATATTTATCTTTTCCAAAGTTTCATCGTAGTCTTTTTCAATATTAATGTTGAACTCGTTATTCTGTGCTCTCATTCCATGATATGCAAGGTTGACATATTGGTCTAACAAATCATTTATATCAGTTAAAGTTTTTTCACCGGAAGTTCCCCGGGAGTGAAGAAGCATACCTTTAACAATCGAATCAGCACGTTTACCGTGTTGTAAAATTTTCTCAAGGTTTTGTTTAATATCACTAGCTATATCTTTAACTTCATCTAAATTTCCTTTGTCAGCCTCTTCAACCATTT
>JARRKF010000408.1:0-4233 GCA_037388405.1 Ignavibacteriaceae bacterium
TGATAATGATAAAAAATCTTTTACGTTAAATTTATACTTCGATTATGAGGTTAAGGATGTTGCTAGTGGATTAATGGGAGGTGCAAGAGACGGTGTAGCAATCGCACTTTATAGTAATTATTTATTTTCGAGAACTGATATTTGCCCTTATCTCGGTGGAGCTCTAGGATTTCACTGGATCAATCATGAAGAGTCAAATACATATTATAATACTTACCCCACACAAAATTCAGAAATGGATGAAGATGGAGTTGAGCTGGGTTTGGGTGGCGGGCTAAGAATTTTACATACTTACAGCATTCAACTTTTTATCAATGTTGAGTATATAATAACTTTCAACGACTATAATGATAAATCTATAGTCTTTACAATAGGCATATTATGATCAAGCACATTGTGTTCTGGCGCTTAAATGAAAACGCACACGGCAATGACAAACAAACGAACGCACGAATATTAAAAGAAAAACTTCTGGCAATGAAAGGTAAAGTTGATGAGCTGCTGAAAATTGAAGTGGGATTTGATTTCAGTAATGAAAAAGATTCTTGCGATGTGGTTTTATATTCTGAGTTTTCAAGCAAAGAAGCATTACATCAATATCAAATTCATCCGGATCATCAGGAAATTAAGAAGTGGATAAATGATGTACGGTACGAACGCAGAGTTGTAGATTATGAAATAAATTAACACTGTATTATTAGTTACTACCTCTAATAAAAATCTGAGTAAAATACATCACGCTGTCTTCATCGAATGCAACACCAACCCCGGTTAGATTAGAATTACTTTCAATATTGCTTTTATGTCCGGGACTGTTTAACCAAGCTGTAACAGCACCCTGTGCGCTATAATTATATGCAACATTCTCACCAGCCCAACTCCACGGAATAGTCTCGCGAATATTATTAATTCTATCATTAAATCCATCATGATTAATTGCATGTGCATTAGCCATATCAATGCTGTGGTTTCTGCATTGCTCAGCAATCGTTTCATTCCACTCAAGTTCTGCTAATCCAATTCCTGTACGATGTAAGTTTATCAATCGATGAACTTCTGCTTCAATGCTGTTTGAGGGATTATTTTCATTATTGGAGGCAGGATTATCTTTACAGCTTGTGGAGAAAATCAGAAGCAGAAAAATAGTTGATACTAATTTTAGGAAGTAGTACCTCATTCTTTGAATTGAGCAAATTTTGTGCAAATAAAAATTGGGCTTTTTAGTGTAGCTTTTTCAAAAATAGATAAAGTAAAGCAATAATTACTTCGCTATTGCAAGTAAGTATTTATCTTTTCAATAATCTTAAAAGCAAAATTTACTTTTAATCTTCAGATCTCCGGGCTTTAACATTCACATCAAAATTCTTTGTTATTTTGTTTTCGCTCATCTGCAGATCTGCTTTCACACCTGTCTTCGAAAGCTCAAAATCATTTATAGTAACTGTATCAACTGCAAAACCATCTTCAACCGAACTGTTTATAAAATTGTCAACAGCGTTTCTTGCTTTTGATTCAGTGTCGTAATTTGCAGTTGCTTCGGATTGATAAACACCATTTTTATCAGAAACAAAAATCATTCTGTTGGTTTTGGTTTGATAAAACATGCAGATCATTGCAGGATTACTGTTATCCTGATGAACAGGATTGCCGTATTTTCTTATCACATCTGCTTTTGTTTTACCAATGAATTTATGAACGCTGATATCTTGTGCAGATAATAAAACCGGAATTAAGCATATCAGGAGAAAAGAGACGAAAAAGATTTTTTTAGTACTCATAATATCTCCTTGAATTAAAATTTATTATAACTATCCGAAAAGGGTTATAGAATTGTGTTGTCCTTCGAAAGGAAATAAGAATTGATGGTCCTTTGATTAGCTGAGGGTTCATTTTCTTTCACCATACAGCAAAAATCTTGGTTTAAAACTAATCTAAAGTAGAATGATATTCAATTCTGATTATCGGATGTGATAAATAATTATGGAAATAGATTGTAAATTAGCTTTTTGCTAACTCTGCAATATCTTTGCATTCCAATATTTTCTTATCCGGATTGTTCAAAGTAACATTAATCATTGCTAAACCAAGTTCTTCGAGAGTAACAACGTATTTTGGAAAAAGTTTTCTAAATACCGGATATAATGGCGTGAAAAATTTATAAGCCTTGTAGGCGTTCTTCAATCCTTTAGTCGGTTTAATAAATCCTGGTCTGAACATATAAGCAGCTTTAAATGGAAGGTTTAATAAATCGTTTTCGGTTTTGCCTTTTACACGTGCCCACATAATTCTTCCTTTTTCGGTGCTGTCGGTTCCCACACCAGAAACATAACAAAAAGTCATGGCTCGACTTCGCTCACCATAAATTTTGATGAGCGTATTGGCAATGTTTAAGGTGAGATCATAAGTGAGATGTATGTATTCATCTTCTTTTTTACCAACTGAAGAGACTCCGGCACAAAAGTAACAGGCATTGTATCCAGAGAGTTGATTTTCAATCGTCGAAATATCAAAAAAATCTTTAAGAATAATTTCTCCTTTCGTGTTTTACTCCGCAGGGCTTACGATTTATTACTAACACTGATTCAACATCAGGATGAAGAAGGCATTCGTGAAAAACACCTTCGCCAACCATTCCTGTTGCACCGGTTATTATCGCTTTAATTTTCATACTCAATTATAAGAAGAATTACGGAATAAATGTATGAGTGTTATGTCATTCCCGGGAGCGAAGCGACTCGGGAATCTGACGCCTGATTCCGGACAAGCCGGAATGACAGCAAGATATTAACGACCTCTTCAAAGGACTCTTTTTGCCAAAGGCATTCCTTTGAAAGGAGAATTTAGTTCTAGGTTAACACTTATTACTCAACCAACGGGAGAAACTCTCCGTAGCCCTCTTCTTTCATTTTATCTTTTGGAATGAAGCGAAGAGCTGCTGAGTTTATGCAATATCGCAATCCGGTTGGACCAGGTCCGTCATCAAAAACGTGACCGAGATGTGAATCGCCATTTTTACTTCGAACTTCTGTTCTGTTCCATCCGTAAGAATTATCAGCTTTTTTAACAATGTATTTTGGATCAATCGGCTTAGTAAAGCTTGGCCATCCGGTTCCCGAATCAAATTTATCTTTTGAACTAAAAAGTGGTTCGCCGGAAACTATATCAACATAAATTCCAGCTTTATGGTTATCCCAGTATTCATTTTTGAACGCGAACTCGGTTCCTTCACACTGAGTTACTTTATATTGCTCATCAGTTAACATTTTCTTTAATTCTTCATCAGATGGTTTCTGATATTTATCCTTGATGCCGGTACTCATACTGGTATTTTCCTTTTCTGTTTTAATTTGATCTTTAGAACTCTTCATTTCATCTTCTTTATTCTGAGAGCAACCTGTTGTAAACAGTGCTAAAACTAAAAATATACTTATTAAATATTTCATTTTTTCACCTTTAAACAATAATGTGATTATTAATAGTTCCTTACAGTTAGACGATTCAAATATAGAATTGAACTATCACTAAATAATCACGAAAAAATAAAATTTAAATTGAAGCTTTACTAAAATAACTGCAAATCAAACGGTTTAATTAAGTTGAGTAAACCGTTTCTTCGACAGGAATTTTAAATAATTGTGCGGCGTTTTTCCAGGCTATTTTTTCTTTCCGCTCATCAGGGATCGTTAGATCTTTTACGAATTTTACATAAGATTCCATACTTGAAATCGGCCAGTCTGTTCCATAAAGCAAGTAACGAGGTTCCCCAGCATAGATGATCATTTCTTTTAATTGCTTCTTCATAAATTTCTCAAAGTCAGATGAGAAATTACCTAGCACCAATCCTGAGATATCAGCATAAGCATTTTTATTTTTATACACGACTTCCATACAATCGCGTATCCACGGATTTCCTAAATGACAAATCACAAAATTTACATCTGGATTATCTACTGCAACATCATCAACAGCAAGTGGATGTGAAAATCTTACTTTACCTTTAGGAGTATAAGTATCTCCCGAATGAATCATCACGGGCACTTTAAATTCTGCAGCGATATCATAAATAACCTGGCATCTTTTATCGTAAGGATAAAATGGTTCGTAACCGGGATAAAGTTTTAATCCTTTTAACAACCCATCCTTCAGATAGTCTGCAATCTCACGCAGATCTTTTTCTTTATAATTCGAAAAACTTATTCCCGCAACCACAGAAAGATTATCGTATTGTTGAGT
>JARRKF010000409.1:0-2526 GCA_037388405.1 Ignavibacteriaceae bacterium
TCCGCTTCATGAAGGAATGATAAATGAATTAAAAGAAATAGGACTTGAATTAGATAAACGCGGAAATGTTAAAGCAGATTTCGGAGATGATGAAAATGCGCACGTAACCAGTTTAGATAAAGTTTTTGCGTGCGGAGATATGAGAAGAGGACAATCACTTATTGTTTGGGCAATTGCCGAAGGTAGGAAGTGTGCAGCATCAGTACATAAAACTCTAACAAAAATTAAGCTGGAAGAAGAAGCTGCATAAAAATTTAGTTGGCAATCTTTTCTTAAAAAGAAATCCGGATAAGAATGCTTATCCGGATTTTTAATTTTTAAAGTGAATTTTATATTGAGATTAAAATAATTTTATTGAATTGCTACGCACAAACCTTTAACAACTGCGGCAAGTCTAACTGCATCAAAAATTCTTTTTTCTGATGAACCAAGTTTTCTTACAGATTCTTCGTGTGAGTTTACACAAGATTGACATCCGTTTGCTGCGGAAACTGCCAAACTCATCAACTCAAATAGTTCTTTACCAAGTACCGGATTCATCATTATGTTCATTTTTATACCGGCAGGCATAGTTTGATATTTATCGTTACTTTCGCGGATAAAATGTCTGAATCTGTAAAAAACATTATTAACAGCAAGCATGGAAGCACATCCATGAGTTTCTGCAATTTCTGCAGCGTTTGCACCGCTAGCTTTAGCGTGTTTAATAAAAGCATCGGATAATGATTTATTTTTTTCATTTAAAGCTATAGCAGCCGCTATTAAATATGCTTCTTTCAAGTTCAAGTTATCGGAATTGAGTGTATTCTTTAAATTAATTCTTAAATCTCTCAAGTATCTCGTTTCACCTTCAACCATGGATTCTAATGCTGAATAGTTTGTTTCCGCATCAATACCGAGGTCTTTTAACAAATCTATCTTAGTTTCATTTAATGACATAAATTATGATCCTTAGGATTTTTGGATTTTATGGAAGGTTTAAAATAATCCCCCGCAGAAACGGGGGACTAATAAATTAATTAAGCAGCTCCTAAAGTTTCTTGACCTTTTTCCCAGTTACACGGGCAAAGCTCATCAGTCTGAAGAGCATCAAGAACCCTGATAACTTCTTTAACATTACGTCCAACGTTTAAGTCATTTGCACTTACCCAGCGAATAATACCGTCTGGATCAACAATATAAGTAACGCGGTAAGCAACTTTTTCATTTTCTTCTAAAATGCCTAAAGATTCAGCTAAAGATTTAGAAGTGTCTGCAATCATAGGGAATTTTAGATCTTTCAAATCTTCATGATCATTTCTCCATGCTAAGTGAACAAATTCACTATCGGTTGATGCACTTTAAAGTACAGCATCTCTGTCACGGAACTCATCATAGTTGCTGTTGAATTCTGCGATTTCTGTAGGGCAAACAAAAGTAAAGTCTTTTGGATACCAGAACATCACCATCCATTTACCTTCTTTTTTGTGATCTTCTGAAGTTATTTCAGCAAATTCTTTACCTTTTTCTCTGGAGACAGTTGCGAGTTTTTTGAATTCCGGGAATTTGGTTCCTATCGATAATATGCTGTTCATAATAATTTACCTTTCTGTATTTGTTTTGAATATTTCATGTATCGTTGGTCTAAATTTAAAGGTCTAACTCTATATCTTCAAATCGATTGTGTTTATCTTAACATTGATATTATCTATTAGACTTCTATTGGCTTATAAAGGATGAAAAAGCCGATTAAGATCACATAGTAATGAAAATTTTATTTTATGTTTTTATCTAAAATCAAAATATTTTTCGTTTTTAATACATTAAGTCCCCTTCATTATTTTCTGTTTGTTATTACACCCCGATATTTAACTTTTTCTTATATTTGGATTTCATACAAATTAAAATTCTTATTATGACTCTCGTACAATTATACTACATAGTTGCTGTAGATAATTTCCGGCATTTTGCAAAAGCTGCGGAATATTGTTTTGTAACGCAGCCGACTTTAAGTATGCAAATTCACAAACTCGAAGAAGAGCTTGGAGTTTTAATTTTTGACAGAAGTAAACAGCCGATTATTCCGACAGATATTGGTTCTAAAATAATTAGGCAAGCAAGAGTAATTTTACAAGAATCTGAGCGTCTGCAGGGAATTATTGATGACGAAACCGGCGCTTTTACCGGGACCTTAAAAATCGGAATTATTCCTACAGTAGCGCCTTATTTACTTCCGCTATTTCTGAAATCATTTGTTCAAAAATATCCTAAAATTGAATTGGTAATTGATGAAATTACAACCGATGAAATTGTAAACGGGATTCACAAAGATTTGGTTGATGTAGGGATTTTAGCGCTTCCCATAAATCAAGCCGATATAATTGAACGCTCGCTTTATTTTGAACCTTTTGTGGCTTATGTATCAAAAACTAATTCTTTGTATTTAAAAGACAAAATAAGTATTGATGATCTTTCTCGTGATGATTTATTGTTATTAAAAGAAGGTCATTGCTTAAGAGAACAAACTCTAAAAATTTGCAGCGCTTC
>JARRKF010000410.1:0-2525 GCA_037388405.1 Ignavibacteriaceae bacterium
CTTCAAATATGCATACGGATGTGCTTCATCAAAATAATGTTTTACTTTTGGCTTATCTTCACCAGGTATGTCGAGAAAATTTGGGTGATCATAAAACCCTGTTGCGATAATAATTTTCCAGGTAGTGTAAATTTCTTTATTTGTGATGACTTTAAAATCATTTTCCGATTGTTCAATTTTTTCAACTTTCTCATAGGTATTTATTTTAAGATTCCAGGAATCAGCTACCCTTCGGTAATACTCAAGCGATTCGCGTCTTGTTGGTTTATCTCCGTGAGAAACAAATGGAACATCTCCAATTTCCAATCTATCTGAGGTTGAGAAGTAAACCATATTCGTCGGATAATGGAAGAGGGAATTAACCAGACATCCCTTTTCAAGAATAAGATAACTTAGCTTACTTTTTTCAGCTTCAATTCCGCATGCAAGTCCAATTGGACCGGCACCAATAATTATTACTTTATATTTCTTCATCAGCAATTATAATCGTTTAACTTTTATACAAAGTTAAACTTTTTGTAATTAAGCGACAGTCATTTAAAAATAAAAAAGGCGGTGTAAAAACCGCCTTCAAAGAAAATACTGTTTTATATTATTCTATAATCTCTATAATTGCACTTGCTACAGTTTTGTCATTTTCATCAAGTAAAAATACTCTGTAAAAACCAGGGTCATTAAATTCCATATCACTGGAATCGTTTCTTGAGAAAAAGATATACTTCATATCACGATCAACTGTGAAATCAAATTTCTCGTAATATTCAAATTCACCCGTTCTAAAATTGTACTTATCGTACTGAATGGATACATCTCTTAATCTGAGAGGGTCATCACATTTTACCATTACGGTGATGTAACCTTTTGTGAATCTGTCACTTACGCCAACTTCACCCAAATCGCTGTCATATTTTTCGCAGAAATACATTACAGGTTCAGCTTGTGCGAAAGTCTTGGGATTGATTGCAAAGAAAGCTAAAAAAATAGTGAACAAGAGAAGATAATTCAGGTTTTTCATCAAGGGCTCCTTTTTTGTTTAATTAGTTAATTGCACAACTATCAATAAAAACTGTACCAATGATATCAAGTTTAATTTTATCGAAAATAAATTAATTGTAATTAGAAATCGTAAATATTTACTGGAATTTTAATTAGTATTCCAAGTTTTACGCAACAATATTCTGAATTTTAACGGAACTTAAGGAAAAGTTTTTACGGTATTAATAGTAAATTCAATTATTTAAGAATAAAAAACAAGTGGACTTGCACGCAAATTTCTACCTGAAGGAAAGGCAGGTAAAAGTGTTTTTAATATATTTGTTACTAACACATAAAAGAATATTTAATTATTGAAAGACAACACAATTAAACATATATGCTTTGACCTAGACGGTACACTCGTCGATTCTAAAAAAACAATTCTTGAAAGCACCAAAGCTGCTTTAGACAAACTTAATATTAAACACAATATTCCCGAAGACTCATTCAATAATATGATAGGTAAACACTTCGTTGATATCTTTATTGAATTAGAAATGGATGATGTTGATTTTGAAGAATTCATCCCTATTTACAAAGAACTTTATTTTGATTTCATAGATTCGTCTTATTTGTACGAGGGAGTAAAAGAAACCCTTGACTATCTGAAAAGTAAGAAAATAAAAGTCTCGCTGCTTACCACGAAGGGACAGGGGCAGGCGGACAAAATTATAGATCACTTTAAGCTTACGAATTCTTTTGATTATATAATGGGAAGAAGAGATGGAATCGCACACAAACCATCTCCGGAACCGCTCATATATATTTGCAAAGAACTTAGTGTTGAGCCGGCTAAAACTTTAATGGTTGGTGATACTGAACTTGATATCCAATGTGGCAAGAATGCCGGTGCAAAAACCTGCGGAGTGGTTTATGGTTACAGAACCAAAGATCAAATAGAAAAAGAAAAGCCGGATATTAATATTTCATGTCTTACTGAGTTAAAAAATTATTGGTGATGAAATACCAATTCATTTTTGTAACGGTTCACCACAGAAAATTAAAAGCTGAATCAACCGCTTTATGTGTTCCTGTAATTACAAGAGTGTCACCGGTTAATAATTTTTCGCTCGAAGCCGGATTTGAAATTGTCTTTCCTTCCCTTATTATAGCAAGTACAGTAGCATCAGTCTTTGCTCTCAGATTTAATTCTGCCAGCGTTTTATTTATGTTGATGTTTTCTTCATTTAAATAAAATGATTCTGCAATACCTGCTGCAAGAATCTCATCGAGATGAGAAAAAACTTTAGAACTTTCTTCGTCACTCCTCATCCATTTATATGATTCACCCCGTAACAAATTTACTTGCTGCATTATTACATTTAGTGGAATGTGAAATTGTTCAAGCACTCTTCTGAAAATCTGGATTGATGTTTCAAACTCTTCAGGTATAACGGCATCTGCACCAAGTTTTATCAATTCCTCAGTATCATCAACAAATCTTGTTCGCACTAGCACGAATATTTCTTTATTCATCAGTTTTGCAAGCC
>JARRKF010000411.1:0-2520 GCA_037388405.1 Ignavibacteriaceae bacterium
TCAGGCAGGCAGGTTCTTTTGTGGAAACTAAAAAGATGATGCTACTAAAATAAATTTGTTGTGGTTTAGACTAGAGCCAACTAATAATGAAATGGAAAAAATAATAGAAGATATAGCCCCGACTAAGTTTGAATTAGCTCAGAACTATCCAAATCCGTTTAGTGATAAGACAACAATTAAATTCTGTATCCCGGATAGAATGAAAATCAAACTGGAGGTTTATAACTCAAATAATAGAAAAGTAAAAACATTAATTGATGAAATTAAAGAAGCCGGCACCTATGAAGTTATGCTCAGTGCAAAAGAATTAACAGGTGGTGAATACATATACAAATTTGAAACGAATGACTACTTTGATACTAGAAAGATGATCGTACTAAAATAGATAAAAACTATTAGGTAAAACATTTTGGGAGTAATAGTTATGAAAAAATTATCTATACTTATCGCATTAATCATTCTGATTCAATTATCATTATTATCTCAGCAAAATAGACGAGATAAAATTCAGGAGCCATTGTTCTTTAAAGTTACAACTCACGACAGTAATATTAGAGAACTGCCTGCAAAATCTTTTTACAAATCCAAATCTGATTGGCAATACATCATTGATACAACGTGGGGACCTGGATTACCTCTTGCTGAAAAGCAACAGATCTTTAATACTTATGCAAACTCAATAAGAGCGGATTTTGATGGGTTTGAATCCTTAAATATGAATAAAAACGCTTGGGATTCTCTAAGAGCTCATTATTATGGTCTCATTGATGATTCAACAAGTAAAGGAGGATTCTCAGCAATAATGAGTAAGTTTTCTATGCATTTGCAGGATTTACATACCTATGCTTATAATGAATCAGTCGTATTATCCCCACTTAATCCCGGCATACCGGTTTTAGTGATTAGTGGTTTTTTCTTATCTATTCAACACTTCGGAGCTGTTATAACTGCATTACCAGATAGCTCCTTACTAATATTAAGAACGGTTGAAAATCACCCGCTTGATCTGGAGCCCGGAGATATACTTTTAGGTTATGAAGGTGTTCCCTGGAAGGTTTTGGTCAATGAGTTACTTGATGCCGGTGATGCAGGACTACCAGCAATTGGCAAATGGGGTGGTGCTCCAAGTGCCATGTCGGATGGATTACTTCTTGGCGCAGGTATGAACTGGCATTTGTTTGATACAATAGATATTCTAAAACATTCAACGGGCGATACAGTACACCTTTCTGTCGCGCCCTTACTTAATCTGCCGCCTATTGATATGCTGAATAATGAACAACTTTCTGTACCTGGAGTTTCCTTTCCAAATTGGTACAATCAACAATATGTTAGTTACGGTATTATTGATGGAACAAATATTGGTTATATTTATTTATGGCTGGAAGTCGAAGGAATATCAGATCAACAATTTTACGAAGCTGTTACAGCACTTAGTGAGACTGATGCACTTATCATTGATATGAGAATAAATGGTGGGGGCTGGGCTTTCTTCAATAACTCCTTAGAAATACTTCTTAATGAAACCCATTTAACTATCGAAGATGCATATAGGTGCAATACCAATGATTTTACATTATGCCCGATAGGAAATAGCGCTACCTATAAAGTTCCGGGTAATCCACCAGATTTTTACGATCGACCTATAGCTATTTTTCTGGGACCAACGTGTGTTAGTATGGGAGATGTTACTGCCCAAAGATTCCGCTATCATCCAACAGTACGATTCTTTGCTAAATCCAGTGGGGCCAGTTTAGGAGATAATGTATTAATAACAAATTATCCGAATTGGGTTTTAAAATATTCTATAAGTGATATGTTCCATGTCAATGCACCCGGAGAATACCTGAACAGAAAAGAGTTCCCAATCGATTATCCAGTCTGGTTTGACCCTGATGATGTTGCGAATGGATATGATACTGTTGTTGAAGAAGCCTTAGAGTGGATAAACAACTTAGTTTATCCTCACAATATATTATCGGATAGTACTAATTATTCACCAGGTACAGGTATGGTTGAATTATCAACGATTATAGAAAATCCAAACTCGCATCAGATATCAGCTCGTGGTTATATACATAATCTCAATGATGTTTTAATTGATACCGTAGATTTGATTCAACAAACAGTAACTAAAGACGGAGAAAATTGGACTGGTAGTTTACCTGCCCCTTCAACGGAAGATTATTTCAAATTGTCAGTAACTACATTTGATCAAACAACTTCAGAAGAGTTCAATTTACCCAATGCAACCAGATTTTCAACTGTTGGTCCTGTAAAACTTGATAGCTTATATATTGTGGATAACACAACTTACTTTACAGTAAAACCTTTTATAAAAAATCACTCGACGGTTCAAACAATAACCGAAGCGTCTATCAAGTTAATTTGTAATGATAATTGGGTAACATCTATTTCACCTAATACAATAGATTTACCTGACATTCCTCCTGGTGCAACAGTTGGCACAACAAATTCCTTCACTGTTAGTATAGATACAACATTATTTCAGGATTATTT
>JARRKF010000412.1:0-4498 GCA_037388405.1 Ignavibacteriaceae bacterium
CTTCTATTATATCAAAAGCACTGTAAAGAATTTTTCGTGCAGTTGATTTTTTACCTTCTGCCATCAACACGTTTACAAACTTTGCAACCGTTGTGTCATTAAATTTTGGGTCGGGATTAATATACCTTTTTTCTGCTCTTCTTTTTCTCATACGATATTAAGACTTTGGTTTTTTAGCTCCGTATTTTGATCTTCCTTTTTTGCGTTCTTCAACACCACTTGTATCTAAAGTACCGCGAATTATATGGTACCTAACTCCAGGTAAATCTTTTACACGACCTCCACGTATTAAAACTATTGAGTGCTCCTGAAGGTTGTGTCCTTCGCCCGGGATGTAAGCGGTCACTTCTATATGGTTTGTTAAACGCACTCTTGCCACTTTTCTTAAAGCGGAATTTGGTTTCTTAGGAGTAGTTGTATAAACACGCGTACACACACCCCGCTTCTGTGGACAAGCACTTAAAGCTGGTGCTTTATTTTTAGCTAAAATCTGCACTCGTCCTTTTCGAACGAGCTGATTGATTGTCGGCAATCTTTCTTCTCCTAAGATTTCTTTATACAAAAAAATTCAGACTTCAAATATACCGGTTGGTAACAATTAAGTCAAGAAATTATAAAGCCCTCAGCAAAAGGTTATACCTTAGTTTCTTCTTCTTTTAATTCTTCTTCTTTAACTTCTTCAGAAACCTCAAGTTCATTGGCTAAAGTAACATTTTTATACTTCTTCAATCCAGTTCCAGCAGGAATAAGGTGTCCCATAACAATGTTTTCTTTTAATCCTATCAATCTATCAATTTTTGCTTGAATAGAAGCATTCGCCAGTACCTTAGTTGTTTCCTGGAAAGAAGCAGCCGATAAGAAGCTTTCAGTAGATAGTGCTGCCTGAGTAATTCCAAGTAAAACATGCTCAAAAGTTGCTGCCATTGCATCTCTTGCAGTAATTTGCTGTTTTTCTCTTTTCTTCAAATCAGCATTTAGTTCTCTAAGCTTAGATTTAGAAATTATCTGACCATTTTTCAATCTTGAATCACCTTTATCTTCAATAACAGCCATACCTGATATTTTATTGTTTTCTTCAATAAATTCTATTCTGTCTACTAAATCTTCTTCTAGGAATTTTGTATCACCCGGTGATACTACTCTAACTTTTTGAAGCATTTGTCTTACAATTACTTCGATATGCTTATCATTAATTTTTACACCTTGTAACCGATAGACGTCTTGTATTTCATTAACCAGGTATTCCTGAACAGCACTTGTCCCTTTAATTCTTAAAATATCATGCGGATTCATCGGACCATCAGTAATTTTTTCACCAGCAGGTATGTCATCACCTTCCTGTACTAGAATGTGCTTACCTAATGGAACTGCATATTTCTTTTCATCGGATTCATCAAGTGCAACAACCGATATTTCTCTAGAACCTTTCTTTCTACCACCAAATTTTACGAGGCCTTCAATATCAGAAACAATTGCAGGATCCTGAGGACTTCTTGCTTCAAAAAGTTCAGTAACTCTTGGAAGACCACCTGTGATGTCTCTTGTTTTACTTGCCTGCTTAGAAATTTTTGCTAAGACAGTTCCTGCTGCAATAGATTCACCTTCTTCAACTGCAAGATATGATCTAGTGGGGAGATTAAATGACTTCTTTTCACCAGAATCTGCGACAATTACAATACTTGGTGTTAATGTTTTGTCTTTGGAATCAATTACAACTTTCTGAACGTGACCCGTTTGTTCATCTGTAACCTGTTTTAAGGTAGAACCATCAATCAGATCAACAAATCCAACTTTACCTGGTATATCAGAAATTATCAATGCATTATAAGGATCATGATGATAAAGAGGTTGGTTCCTTTTTATTTTCTGTCCATCGTCAACTATTAATTCAGCACCATACGGAATATCAAATTTCTTAAGTTGACGATTATTTTCATCATATAAACTAATTACACCTCTTCTGCCAGTTACAACTTTTCCTTTGATATCTGGTCCACCAAACGGGTCTTGAATATTTTTTTCAACAAATACGACTCTCTCAAACTTCACATTACCTTCAACATTTGCTCACCGATTGACTGTGCAGCAACAATTCCTACTGCTTCACCAACTTCAACAAGTTTACCCGTAGTAAGATTTCTACCATAACATTTTGCACAGACACCTTTCTTAGCTTCACATGTTAAAACAGTTCTAATATAAACGTTATCAATGTTTGCATCTTCAATTTTTTCAGCAATTTCCTCGGTTATAACTTCGCCCGCTTCTATAATAAGTTCTTCTGATATCGGATGGTAAACATCTTCTTGAACAACTCTTCCTGTAATACGTTCACCCAGAGGTTCTCTTTCCTGTTCAACATCTTTAAGAGCTTTTATTTCAATTCCGAGAATTGTTCCGCAATCAATTTCAGTTATAATCACATCCTGAGAAACGTCAACTAATCTTCTTGTTAAGTAACCAGCATCAGCAGTTTTAAGTGCAGTATCAGCCAAACCTTTTCGCGCACCGTGAGTCGAGATAAAATATTCAAGAACTGTAAGTCCTTCTTTAAAGTTTGCAACAATTGGGTTTTCAATGATTTCACCCGCCTGACCTGATAAAGTCTTCTGGGGTTTCATCATCAGACCTCTCATCCCAGCAAGCTGTCTTACCTGCTCCTGTGATCCTCTAGCTCCGGAGTCAACCATCATATGTAATGAATTGAATCCAGCTTCTGCACGCCTGATTTTTTCCATTAGAGCACGTGCAACATCATTTGTTGTATGTGTCCAAACGTCAATTATCTTATTATATCTTTCTGCATCAGTAATAACGCCTTGTTCATGCTCATTAAGAATACCATCGACTTTTTTATTTGCTTTTGCAATAAGTCCTTCCTTCTCTTCGGGAACAATCATATCTCCAAAACTTACTGACAAACCGCCTTCACTTGCATATTTAAATCCAAGATCCTTAAGATCATCAAGAAATTTGGCAGTGACTTTATTTCCAAGCTGGATATACATTTTGCCAATTATTCCACCAAAAACTTTTTTAATTAGCAGTTGGTTAATATAGCCCATTTCCTTTGGCAGAATCTGATTGAAAATAACTCTGCCTGTAGTAGTTTCTATAAATTTACCATCAATTTTTACTTTAATCTTCGCATGTAATCCAACCATTTTATTATCGTTAGCAATTATAACTTCTTCCGGAGAGTAAAAAACCATTCCTTCTCCCACATCACCTTCTCTTAATTTAGTAAGGTAATAACAACCTAAAACTATATCCTGAGTCGGAACTACAATGGGACTTCCGTTCTGAGGTGAAAGTATGTTATGGCTGCTAAGCATTAACAATGATGCTTCAAGTTGCGCCTCGTAAGAGAGTGGTACGTGAACTGCCATTTGGTCACCATCAAAGTCAGCATTAAATGCAGTACAAACCATTGGATGAAGCTGGATAGCTTTATCATCTATAAGAATTGGTTGAAATGCCTGTATACCAAGTCTGTGCAATGTAGGTGCTCTATTTAAAAGAACCGGATGCGCCTGAATTATTTTTTCAAGAATATCCCATATCATCGGATCTTTTCTGTCAACAACTTTTCTTGCACTCTTTACTGTTTTATTATGTCCTCGTTCAATAAGTTTTCTTATAAGAAATGGCTTGAACAATTCAACAGCAACATCTTTAGGAAGTCCACACTGATGCAATTTAAGTTCAGGACCAACAACAATAACAGAACGTGCTGAATAGTCAACTCTTTTACCAAGTAGATTCTGACGGAATCTTCCTTGTTTTCCTTTAAGCATGTCACTCAAAGATTTTAAAGGACGATTGTTATCGCTTCTTACTGCACTACCTCTTCGTGAGTTATCAAACAATGCATCAACAGCTTCCTGAAGCATTCTTTTTTCATTACGAAGGATAACTTCAGGAGCTTTAATATCAATTAATCTTTTTAAACGATTGTTACGAATAATTACTCTTCTGTATAGATCATTCAAATCGCTGGTTGCAAACCTTCCACCTTCAAGAGGAACGAGTGGTCTTAATTCAGGTGGAATGACTGGAATATAACTAAGTACCATCCACTCGGGTTTATTTTCAACTTTAATATTTTCAGCTTTGAATGCTTCAATAACTCTAAGTCTTTTAAGAAGATCAGCTTTTTTCTGCTGTGAAGTTTCAACTTTTACCTGTTCGCGAAGTTCTTCTGATAGTTTTTCAATATCAGTATTCTTAAGAATTGTCTTTACAGCATCACCACCAATTTTTGCAACGAACTTATCCGGATGAGTGTCTTCGTGCCTCTGATTTTCTGAAGGAAGCGAACTCATAACTTCAAAGTATTGATCTTCAGAAATCAAGTCACCTTTATTTAAACCAGTTGGACCAGGATTGAGCACGATGTAAGATTCGTAATAAATAACTTTTTCAAGTTCTTTAAGACTCAATCCGATAATGTTCCCAATTTTTGAAGGCTGAGCTCTGAAGAACCAGATATGAACAA
>JARRKF010000413.1:0-2514 GCA_037388405.1 Ignavibacteriaceae bacterium
CATAAAAACATTTTTCTTGGCAAGTGTTCCGATATAGTCTTCCATATAAACAGATTTATTAATCGCGTTCTGAAGTTGAGTTGAGGTGGTTACAGAAAATCTGCCGATAAAAACATCAGCAAAATAATCTCCGCCTTCAAGCTGTGCATAATTAAGATCAGTGGTTGGCGATCCTGCACCGGAACCTGTCCATGCAGGTATTTGTGCAACATCACCCACAAGCAGAACAAAATCTGGTTTTGTTGATGGCTCATTATACCTTTGTTGAATAAAGCTGTTGATTGCTTCTTTTGTTGTGCCGGTAGCGGTTGTATTAAACATATCAACATCAAAGCCTTTGCTGATTTTATGACTAACAAACGACTGCATATCTGTTTCAAATGCGGGGGCAGTAATCACCAGGTATTTCATATTGCTTCTGGATACAACTCCTTCGTAATTCACAAAAATATTTTTAAAGAATTCATTGTACACCTCTGATTTATCCGTAACCGGCTGAACAGGATAACTAAGATTAATATCCACGCTAGCTTTTCTAGTAATTAAAAGTTTGTTTTCGCTTGGATTATATTTGAATGGATAAATTGTAATCATTACGCCCTTTACTCCGGCAATTATGAATGGCTCGGATATTTGAACAAGCGGCTGGTTTAAGTTTCCTGTCGAGTTGTAATAATTTTTATTTATTGTGAACGGTCTTTCACCGAGAGGATAAAGTTTTTCCCATGGCATTTGAAAAGGATAAATTTTCTTTGTAATTGCCAACTCTTCTGTTTGTACATTTTTGATAGCAAATTCCGGTGCTTCTTCCCGAAAAGCAACAAACAAATTAAAAGATATTAAGGGAAGAGCGGGCAAACCAACTTCCGGAGTAGTACCATAATCCGGAACTGTAATTCTAAAATATTCTTCTCCTTCTGCATTAACAGAATTCAGTTGATAGTCTGGCAAGGAAAATTCCAGTTGGTATCCGTTGGAAGTTTTCTTTAAGTCTATTCCATCTGGTGTTTTTGCGAGAGCAAAGTTTACAAGGATTAAAAAAGAAAAGAAAGTTGAGAAAAGGCAGTAAAAGTATTTCATAACAACCCCAAAGATGTGTTATATAATATAACCTGACCCTGTTTTATTGAGCAAGTCAAGATAGAGAGTTAATTAAATATATTGAACAAAATTAAAGTAAAATAAGCTTATATCTCTGTCCTATTGTCAACAGTTGACGATTGCGAAGTAATGAGCTGAAAATGCATTAAGTCTTTTTACAAAGACGGTGCCACCTAAAAAATTCTCCTCAGATAAGCATTTCTCCTTAAATATAGCTTTATTTTACTATTATTGAGAACTGTTTCCCGTATTATGACTGTTTTTAGTAATGAAATTAGTTATTAAACGCGATTATATAATTATGAGACCATCCAGGTTATTGCTTTACAGCTTTAAATGTTCCTCTGTTTGTATTGACTATTAACTCCTGCCATCGCCAATCACCCACAAAATTTCCGTCTTCAATTTTCCCGGCTAGCTTAACATAATTTTGAGGTGTATTTGGGTTAAGATCAATATATACACTATCTTTTTTAATCTGCCCCTCTAAGTAACCGCTCCCAAACTGTGGGCCACACACAACGCAATTTTTTACGTTTCTTATTGACCAATTGCCTTCAATATTATTTGAATCAACCTTGCTTATGAAAAGTGTACCCTCTCCAATTATTTCACCGGTAATGTTAAAGCTTGTGTAAGCATAGTTTCCATATGGAAATTTGTTTGGAACCGTCTGTGTTGCGCAAGAAAAACAAATTAGTGCTATAAGGATAGCTAAGAACATCAAATAAATTTTCATCTTTTAACCTTTGTTATCTTATAAATTTTAAACAAAATTCTTAGTTAATAAGAACTTTTCAATGGATTAATACAGTGCTACTAGTTTATAATTTTGAACTGATTAGCGGCAAATGATTTATATAAATGGTGTGTAAAATTTCGACGCTCATTATCTTTCAAATTTTCAATTAATTGGCGCCAGAATGTTCAAAACTTAATTCATTTACTCAACATAGAATATGAATGTTAGATTTGATTATTTACCTTCTGTACCAAATCGATTTACAGCGGACGTTTCCTGAATTATCTTAATGCTGAAATAAAAAAATTAAAGGATAACGCCATGAAAAGACATAAAATACTTTTCGCGGTTTCCTTATTACTGCTTCTCACTATTCCGATTATTCCACAGGAAATTGCAGATCAGAACAATTCAGCCAAAGAATCCTGCATAAAAACATTGTTGGAAGGTTTACAAACGGAAAACAGAGGATTACAGGCTGGCTGTACTTATATGTTAGGTGAACTTTGCTGTGACAGAGGCGTAATAACGCTTCTGGATATTTTGCATAACAGCCCATCTGAGGAGTTAAGAATTCTAGCCGCTCTTTCGCTATACAAGATTGGTGACTCACGAGGTATCTACGCAATAAAACAATCTATAAAATATGATGAGAGTGAAAGAGTTAGCCG
>JARRKF010000414.1:0-2511 GCA_037388405.1 Ignavibacteriaceae bacterium
ATTTTTTGGTTTGATTCAGTGGTAGGCTGAAATTCCTGTAACCTCGTCAGATCAACTAATGCAGCAATTGAATCATCGATGGATAAATTTGTCGAATTAGAAATTATATCAAAAAGATTCGGATCATTACAATCTACGTTATAAAAGAATTTAGTATATCTGCATCTATCTTCATCGACTTGTTCAATATAATTTTTTGCTTGCTTATTATTCAAATTCATTCCTTGCATAACTCTGTTAATTCGCTCTTCCTCACTGGATGTTGCCCTTATACGAATTACATTCGAAAGACCTTGAAGAACCATATGACCCATCCTGCCGTGGTAAACAACTCCACCTTTTATAGCACGCTTACATATTTCAGCAGTAATGAAAGCTTTGAAACGCTCAATTTCAATTGATAGTTCTTCCGTGATGAGTTGATGTTTAAGAATGGCAGTTTCTAATTTCCCGACAGGTATTCCGTATGCAGTAGCTTGATCTGCAAGTTCTTCCCTAGCAATGTGGTCATAACCTATTTCCGTTGCCAGCTTTTCAGCTAATTCTTTACCGTAACCGTAACTATGACAAGATATACATATAATTTGCATTACTTGATATTCCCAAAAAGTTCATTTATTATTCAAACATAAATATTCTTCACATTATTAAATTAATTACTTAATTCATTGTAATTGGCATCCCCATCAAAGGCCAGAGAATTAATACTATAAGACCAAGGACAACTAATAAAATAATACTTGCAATTACACCATATTTAAAAAATTCTCCTGAAGTGAATTGCCTGGAATCATAAGCAATGGCATTAGGTGCGGCACCAACTAACAACATAAATGGCATACCTGCAGTAACTAAGGCTGCAAACAATATTACTTCTGATGCTACATGCATGTAAGGCGCTATTACTAATGCAACCGGTAGTGATATTGCAGTAGCAGCTACGTTCATTATAAAGTTTGTCATTAATAAAACGAAAACAGCAATTGCAATGTGAGGAAATTCCCGGTAGCCTAAAAACACATCGCTGATATATCTTCCACTTATTAGAACTTTATGATACCAGCTCTGTTGTGAATAATTCTTATCTGAAAAAGAATAGGATCCCGCATAGCACAGCAGCTTGCCCTTATTGCTAATTAATCTTAAATCAACGAAGCCGTCAAATTCTCTTTTAAGAACACTTAAAATCCGATTCAAAATTGCAGGATTTGATAATTCCTGATATGAATAGGCAGAAGCAATGAATCTAACAGTAGAAAGCCTCTCCTCCAAAAATAATTCGAAGGAACGTTTTGTTTTATTAGTTAAAACATTCATAGGGCTGATTATTTCATCGCGAAGATTTTTTTGATACTGATAGTAATTAATGATTGCCATCAGGGAGAGAGGAATAACAGTGACCAGGATCATCAGGATGATGATGTTTCTTCGGAGAGCTTTATATCGTTCCGGTGAAGTTCCCTCTTCCGGAATTCTAAAAATATACTTAGTAATAAACTCCTGAAACTTAGATGTTTTCATTCTCGTGTTACAACATTGAATTAATAATCTCCAGTCGTATCAAGAACATTCTATTAAATCGTATTAGTACTAAATTATCGAATAAAAAAAGTAATAAATAACATATTCAAAAAGATTGCCGCTTTCTTATCCCTGCCATTCATTTTTAAGTATACCATTGCAAGAGTTCTGTAAAACATATGAGCCAGCTTTGAATAAGGTGCATACCAAAGCAAAAAGAAAATAAAAACCATATGCACGAAATAAGTATTATATGCCAGAAACGGTGTATCAAGTAATCTTAATGTTTGTGTTAATAATCCTGTGGTAGCTACTAAAAACACAAACAGAATTAAAATCCAATCATTATATGTACTACTACCTTTTTCAGGTTTTGTTTTGATTCTGTGAACTGCAACAACAATACACCCAACTACCATAGCTATACCACTAAGGTTGCCTAATATTTTTATTGGATGAAAGAATGGTATAGGATTCATATCGTAAAGAATAAGCGCACCGACAGCAAGTCCGGCTGTTAACATAGCCCCGAGAAATCCGTAAAAAATTAATAAATGTCCCCAAAACCTGGAAGGATTTTCCGAACAGGTATTAAAATTTTTATGTGTGAATATCTCAACTACTGTGGCAAAAAGTACTCCCACAAAAGAGTTTTTATTTGCTGAAGGGCTTATACTGTTTAAGTTTTTCCAAAATCGAGTTAGACCGATAGCAGCAAAAGCAAAAATCAGAATGTTACCACCAATAAAAAATGATTCAACAATTCCGTGCGGTAAAAATCTTGAAAATCTTACTGCACCTTCGTTCAACTGTGAAAAATTACCATCGACATTATTATATAATAGAGCAAATAATATTATGAATGGAACGATTAACAGTGGTAGAAGGTATGCAGGTTTTTTAATTATCTTTCCCATAAATCTAGGGAATGCAAAGAATTCAATTATGTAAGTGCGAACTGCACTCAAAACATCTGCCGGTTTTGCACCG
>JARRKF010000415.1:0-2509 GCA_037388405.1 Ignavibacteriaceae bacterium
AGAATTCAACAGATCTCTTAATTCAACTTCAACCAGTTCTAATAATTCAGGATCGTCAACCATATCAACTTTATTCATAAACACAACTATTCTCGGAACACCTACCTGACGAGCAAGGAGAATGTGCTCTCTGGTTTGAGGCATAGGACCGTCTGTTGCAGCAACAACCAGAATTGCACCATCCATTTGTGCTGCACCAGTGATCATGTTTTTTACATAGTCAGCATGACCTGGACAATCGACGTGTGCATAATGTCTATTCTCAGTTGAATACTCAACATGAGCTGTTGCTATTGTAATGCCTCTTTCTTTTTCTTCCGGTGCATTATCAATACTATCAAAGGTTCTTATCGATGATAAACCTTTTTTATTGAGAGCCATTGTGATGGCGGCAGTTAATGTTGTTTTACCATGGTCTACGTGACCAATTGTACCAACGTTAACGTGTGGCTTACTCCTATCAAATTTTTCTTTTGCCATCGGTTTCTCCTTTTATATTGTTTCCTTTAAATGTTAATTCAAATTAATTTAAGTTGTTGCTGTAGTTTTTTTACCTAACGATTTTTCAGCAATTTCTTCAGCAATAGACTGAGGGACCTGCTGATAATGATCAAACTGCATTGTATAAATTGCTCTTCCCTGTGTCATCGATCGTAGAACAGTAGCGTATCCAAACATTTCCGACAATGGAACAAGGGCCTTTATTACCTGTGCATCTTTACGTGCATTAAAGCCTTCTATTTTACCTCTTCTAGAATTCAAGTCTCCCATAACATCACCAAGATAATCTTCCGGTGTAACAACCTCTACTGACATAATAGGTTCCAACAAAATTGGTTTAGCTTTTTGTGAACCATTTTTAAAAGCCATAGAACCAGCTACTTTAAATGACAATTCATCTGAGTCAACATCGTGATAAGAACCATCGTACAATTTAGCTTTTATATCAACGACTGGGAATCCTGCAACAACACCATTTCGCATAGCTTCCTGAATCCCTGCTGAAACTGCTGGTATATATTCTTTTGGAATAGATCCACCAACAATGGCGTTTGTGAACTCAAAACCTTTACCGGGTTCATTCGGTGCCAATTCAATTTCTACGTGTCCATATTTTCCACGACCACCTGATTGCTTAATAAACTTACCTTCCGCATTAACAGTTTCTGTTATAGATTCACGATAAGCAACTTGAGGTTTACCTATATTCGCTTCAACTTTAAACTCTCTTTTCATTCTATCGACAAGAATTTCAAGATGAAGTTCACCCATTCCACTAATTAAAGTCTGTCCAGTTTCCTGATCAACATTAACTCTGAAAGTTGGATCTTCATCAGAGAGCTTTGAAAGAGCATCAGATAATTTTTCCTGATCTGCTTTTGTCTTCGGTTCAATCGCAATCTGAATTACAGGTTCAGGGAAAGACATTCTTTCAAGTACTATCGGATCCTGCTCTGAACACAAAGTATCACCGGTACGTGTAAATTTTAATCCAACTGCTGCGGCAATGTCACCAGCTCTTACTTCAGAAATATCTTCTCTGTGGTTAGCATGCATCTGAAGAAGTCTTCCGATTCGTTCTTTCCTCTGACTAACAGAATTATAAATGTACGATCCTGCTTTTAAAACTCCTGAATAAACACGGAAGAAACATAATTTACCTACATAGGGATCGTTCATAATTTTAAATGCCAAAGCTGCAAATTTTTCTTTTTCAGAAATTTTTCGCGTCACAGTATCATTAATACCAATGTGATGTGCGTGTATCTCTTTAAAATCTACAGGTGCTGGTAGCAAGTCGACAACGTAATCAAGTAATTTTTGTACACCTTTATTCTTAAAGGCAGAGCCACAAATTACGGGAATAATCTTAAGTTCGATTGTAGCTTTTCTTAATACTGTCATTATTTCATCAGTACTTATCTCTTTACCTTCTAAATATTTTTCCAACAAAGTATCATCAACATCAGAAACAGCTTCCAGCATTTGAGTTCTATATTTGCTTGCAATTTCCATCAAATCCTGAGGTATTGGTATTTCATCGTATGTAGCACCAAAAGTTTCTTCGTGATACATCCGCGCATTGAACTGGATCAAGTCAATTACTCCAGAGAAAAGATCACCTTCACCTATTGGTAGATTAATAGGAATTGCATTCGCTGCAAGCCTGTCTTTCATCATTTGAACTGCATTATAAAAATCTGCACCAACTCTATCCATTTTATTAATAAATGCAATTCTCGGAACACCGTATTTATCTGCCTGTCTCCAAACAGTTTCTGACTGAGGTTCAACTCCGCCAACTGCGCAGAATAAAGCAACTGCACCGTCTAAAACTCTTAATGATCTTTCAACCTCAACTGTAAAGTCTACGTGTCCTGGTGTATCTATTATATTAATTTGATGATCATTCCAGAAACAAGTAGTAGCAGCACTGGTTATAGTAATACCACGTTCTTTTTCCTGTTCCATCCAGTCCATTACGGCAGCACCATCATGAACTTCTCCA
>JARRKF010000416.1:0-4619 GCA_037388405.1 Ignavibacteriaceae bacterium
TTTTTTTAGTGATTCGTTTTTTAGGCAGAGGAATTTTCATTTTCCCGGAAAGATATTTACCTGTTAAGGAGCTGTTACTTTTCAATATATCATCAACTGTTCCATCGACGATAATTTCTCCGCCGTTCGTACCTGCCCTCGGACCCATATCAAAAATTAAATCTGCATTTTGCATCATTTCAGGATCGTGCTCAACAACAAGCACTGTGTTACCAATGTCCCGTAGATTTTTCAATAACTGAATTAACCTGTTGTTGTCTCTTGGATGAAGTCCGATTGTTGGTTCATCTAGAACATAAAGAGTTCCAACCAGAGATGAACCGAGTGATGTTGCAAGATTTATTCTTTGTGTTTCTCCACCGGAAAGTGTGCTGCTCAATCGATCCATTGTCAGATAACCAATGCCAACATCATTTAAAAATTTTAATCTTTTAATTATTTCCTTTAGAATTCTTTCTCCAATGAGTAAATCGTATTCAGAAAGTTTCAACTCTTCAAAAAACTTTAAAGAATGTTCAATAGGAAGTGAAACGACATCGTAAATTGATTTTCCATCAATCTTTATTTGTAATGCCTCTCGTCTCAACCGTGAACCCTTACAAGCAGAACAGATTGCGTATCCTCTGAATCGACTCAGCATAACTCGCACATGCATCTTGTAAGTTTTTTGTTCCAGCTTTTCGAAGAATCCATCAATTCCAAGATAAGTTCCAAATCCTTTTTTTACCAGTCCAACCTGGTTTTCAGTTAATTGCTTGAAAGGAATATTAAGCGGAATTTTAAAAGCTTTAGCATTCTGAACTAAATCCCTCAGGAATGAACTATATTTTGCACCACGGAATGGGGCAATAGCTCCATCCATAATACTGAGATTAGGATCGGGAATTACAAGATTCATATCGATACCGATCGTTTTGCTGAATCCCTGGCAAACAGGACAGGCTCCAAAAGGATTATTGAAAGAAAAAAATCTCGGTTCAGGTTCTTCGTATCTTATTCCGCAGCATTCGTAGTATTTGTTAAATTCTTTCTCTTCACCTGTATCTGCATTGATTATAATAAGCCTGTTTTCACCTTCCTTGAAAGTTACTTCAATCGAGTCGGATAATTTTTCTCTGATTTTTCCTTTTTCCGCTTTGAATCGTTCAATGATAACTTTAATATCGTTCGCATTTTTTGCTGAGAATTTTTCTTCATTTAAATCAATCAATCGATTGTTTGTATAAATTCTGAAGAATCCTCTTTTTTTAAGAAGATCAATTTCTTCTTTAATTGTGTGCCCTTCGTGCTGATGTAGAGGGAAGCCGAGATAAAATTTTATTCCTTCGGATTGATCTTCAAGCCATTCAACTACTGTGGTTGTGGTAGCTCTTGTTACTTCTTTTCCACATTGAAAGCAGATTGTCTTTCCAATTCTTGCGAAGAGGAGACGAAGATAATCGTAAATTTCAGTTGTTGTTCCGACCGTCGAACGTGAATTTCTTGCAACTGTTTTCTGTTCAATTGCAACTGCAGGAGAAATTCCCTGTATGAAATCAACATCAGGTTTGTTCATTCTTTCCAAAAACTGACGTGCGTAAGAAGAAAGACTTTCTACATATCTTCTTTGTCCTTCTGCATAAATTGTATCGAATACAAGCGAAGATTTTCCACTGCCGCTAACACCGGTAAACACAACCAGCTTATTTCTTGGAATCTCGAAGCTGAGATTTTTTAAGTTGTGTTCGCGTGCACCTTTAACAATTATTCGTTTATTATTAATTGATGATTTATTGTTATTCATAATTAGAGATTAGAATTGTAGTCGCAACTTTTAAGTTGAGCGAAATATTTATTTCCGCAAGCTGAAGCTTGCGACTACTGCAATTAGAATAAATATTTTCGATAAAACCAGACCTTTAATTTAAGAATTTATTGGATACGCAGGAGGGGAAAAGGTTGGTATATATCACGCAGGAAGCGATGATATAAAAATATTCTTTATTCATTATTCCTTGTTCAAAATTCGAAATTCCATCTGAATAATGAATGTTGACTAACGAAAGTTGAATTCAGAAGTCGATTAAATCATTCTCTTGCTAAAAAGATGACCGTTAATTAGTTGGTATTTAGCAACTAAAACTTATAGACCACAATTTGCTTCTCATTATATTTTGATTAAATTTTATAGAGTAATCAAGGAAAAATTCTGGTGAGAAAAGATATTAAATCTGAATTTCTTCCTATCTCCCGCTTAAACTGCATTCCATTAGGAAGAGCACAAACCACAAAACATCGGGTTAACTGCAATATTTTTTAGATGGAGGGAAAAATGAAAAAGTTTTTTTCAATATTTTCTATGTCATTTCTTTTGATATCAAATATTTTTGGCCAAGCAGCAGTTGATATTCCATTAATAGCAACAACTAACACTGACAGTTTTCTATTGTCCGTCGGACTCGATTTAACAGCAACTAATTGTATAGACCCTCAGCTAGGTGAAGCAGATTTAATTTCACCCCCACCTCATACATTATAGTGGGAAACAAATGGTTCGCCAATTGATATTACATACAATATTCCAACTGGCGCAACAATACAGATAACCGACCAAATCGGAGGAGGATTTTTAAATATTGGTCCATTCACTGGACAAGGAACAGCAACAATTCCTAGTAGTTATACTTCCATATTCGTAAGAGCTTTATTGATAATGGAATATGAGAACATTGTCCCCGTTGAACTCACTTCATTCACAGCTTCAGTTTTACAAAATGATAAAGCAGTTCAGCTAAACTGGACAACTGCAACCGAAACGAATAATTCGGGATTTGAGATTCTTCGCTTCGCTCAGAATGACAAAGAGTGGAAGACGATTGGCTTTATTCCGGGATTTGGAACTACTACTGAACCAAAATCATATTCATTTGTAGATGATCTTTCTCTTACTCCTAATCTTACTAATACTCTTCGTTACCGTCTTAAGCAAATTGATTTTGATGGAAGCTTTGAATATTCAAACGAAATAGAAGTTGAAGTTGATATTACTCCAAAGGAATTTGTGCTGTACCAGAATTACCCGAATCCGTTTAATCCGAGTACAGTTATACGTTTTGAGATTCCGGGTCAATCCGCTTTGGGCGGACGGAATGACAATGTGCTGGTAACACTAAAAGTTTACGATGTGCTTGGCAATGAAGTTGTAACTTTGGTTAACGAAGAGAAACAACCCGGTGCTTATGAAGTTGAGTTTGATGCTTCATCACTCTCATCAGGAATATATTTGTACAAATTACAAGCTGGCAAATTCATTCAACCAAAGAAAATGATTCTGGTATACTAAAACCAAAAGGGCAAGTCAACGACTTGCCCAGGCAAATATTGATCGATCAGAAATTATCACTGATTATTTTTATTATATTCCTCAATCGCCATCTTTTCGAGTTCACTTTTCATCTCTTTAGGAAGTGTAACAGTCTCATAATATTTACCATCTTTTCCTTTTTGATCAGGAGATGATAAAAATAATCCGTTCGATCCATTCACTAAACGGAACCCTTTAATTGTTATTCCATCGTTTGTCTGGATATCTAAAAATGCTGCGGTTTTTCCACTGCTGCCCTCTGATTTGAGGGGATTCATCCTGAGAATTTTCATTATTCTAGCCTCCGATAATGATTGGTGATAAATTTCAGAATTAATTTATGATTTTAGTTATTTGATGTCATATTTATTCTGTAAGAAATATTGAAATCGAAATAATAAATTCTAATTACTCTTATTTTCTAATGATTTCAACTCATCTATTTTTTGGTCAAGGAGTTTAATTTTCGCATCCAGTTCCTGCGTTTTCCTATCTATTTCTTTTTCATATTCAGGAGCATCCCAGTATCCTCTTTCTTCAAAATAACTTTTAAATAACCAGTTATGTTTAAGAGCTTCCATATTTTCTGATAAACTTTCTGCCGCAGTTTTTGATGATTCTGATATTTCCTTAAGATTTATAACTAGAGATTTAAAGTTCGAATCTGCAGGCGTTCCTTCAACCAACATTGAACCCAAAATTCCCTTTCCTGCAGAAACATTTCCAAGGAGATTATCTATTTGTTCAACTACGGTGTTTATATTCGTTACTGCCGATGAGACGCTTACACCCAAAGCTTTATATTGGTTAGTAATTATATTCAACTCTGCTGTAATTGAGTTAAGACTTTTATCGGCAGATTTTGTCAGGTCAGTGGCTGCATAGTATAAAGCATCATCATTAAATATTTTTCCAATTGTCCCTTCACCAGCATTTATTTTTCTTACTATATCAGCAAGGTCCATTGTCATTTCTTTAGTATAACCCATGATGCCTTGTGTCTCCTGAATTATATCAGCAAAACTTACAGGTTCTTTTGCCAGAATTGTTCCGCCATCTTTAATAGGTTCAGCACCTGTTTCCCCAACTTTAAGAGCAACAAATTTATTTCCAACCAATCCCTCCGTCTGAATTTCTGATTGTGTATTTACAGTTATGAAATGCCTGATATCATCCAAGAGTCTCATTTTTACTTCAATTAAACTTACGGAGTCACCAACAACTTTAATGTCCTGAACAGCTCCTACATCAATTCCGCTGAGTCTAACTGGTGCAC
>JARRKF010000417.1:0-3333 GCA_037388405.1 Ignavibacteriaceae bacterium
ACCATTGTTTGGCATAAAAGTGTTTACTGATACCCATTGAATACTATCATCATCAAACATCGTTGAACGAATCTTTACCGGTTCGTTCTCCGGACAATTTAAAATGCGAATAGAGACAGGTTGATCGTACATAGGTTTTTCAGGAATAACTTCAATTACTGGAGAAACACGAGATGTACAAGAGACAATGGTGACACATAGGGTAATAAAAAGAAGGTAGGTAAATTGAAATATAAGCTTTGACATATTTATTGCCTCCATATGTTATCTAGATTATTAATACTATGTTTTCTAGTTTAATAATGATCTTACTAATTATCTAGATCACAAGCATTTAAGTAAAATGACTGTTTTACTCATCATTTTACATTTCAATCTTAATTTGGTTTTGTTTATTTAGTTAACCACTCGCCAAGACTTTATGTCATCTGTGATATGCAGTATTTTATTTTTTCCCATAAAAGAAAAATTAAATTTATCTAGTTTTCACGCGTGATAACCCTATTAACTTAAGAGTATCTAAAACAAATTCAAATCAATAGTAGCCAATTAGCAAGTAAAAAAACAATATTTTTTTCTAAAACTATTTTCTACGAAAAATCAGAAAAATCTAGGATTGAATCTGAAGTAAGCCTAAGAATTGATAGGAACTTGATGATCTCTTTGACAGTGTCTTATTAAGATTGAGTTTGAAGATGATGAAGGAGGACTGATAATCCTCCTTTAGATTAAATATTCAAATTAGAATTAATCCCTAAAGATTATCCAATATTGCATTATTTATTTACTATTTAATTAGATTCTAGGAAATCAAGTACGAGTTGATTAAATAGTTCAAATTGATCAATGTTTGAACAATGACCTGCATTATTAAGGATTTCAAATCGTGAATGACTAAGTATACTGGCTAATTCCTTACCAACTGAAAGTGGGATTGATTTTTCCTCCTTCCCCCAGACTATTAGTGTTGGGATATTTTTTGTTTTTAGTGATTTTATTTCATTACTAAGTTTATCAAAAAATTGGTTCCTTGTTACCTGCAGCATAACTTCAGTTGATCCAGCTATTTTATGAAATCGTGTGAGTATATCGAAGAATTGATCAGTAATGATTTCACTATTGAATATGAAGGTACTCTTAAGCGTGAATTTACGAACATAATTATTGTTCAAGTTATACAGCAATTCCCCAAGTCTTGGTAAAATTGATATTCTACCCATCACAGGTAATTTATTGGGCATTCCAGCGGCATTTACTAAAACAATTTTCTTAACCCTATTCTGGTTTAAGTTCGCAAAATTGATTATTGTCCCTCCACCCATTGATTGACCAATCAAAGATGCTCTTTCAATATTCAAAGCATTCATAAACTTAAGTAGTTGTTTCGTATAGAGTGGATACCCATAGTCTAATGGTTTACGAGTGCTGTAACCAAATCCCCAAAGATCAATAACATACAACTTATACTTTTTAGCAAGTGCATCGATGTTTTTATTCCACATATTAGTGTCGAAGAAAAAACCGTGAATTAATATTACCGTTTCTCCAGAGCCCTTTTCTAGATAATGTGTTGATAAGCCATCAAGTTCAATAAATTTTCCCCTTGCATACTTCGATGCCCATTCTTCTAATAATTTACTGTTCCAGGGTATAAAGTTAGACAAAAATCAATCCTTAGTACTTTTGTTACTATGAAGAAATTTACTTGCCCAGCAAAACGCTAAAAAGCGTATTAAAATTAACAGAGTTTGCATTAAGTAAAAAATTTAAAATATAAAATTTTACAAATCCGATTTTCTATAAGAAATCAGAAAAACCCAAGAATGAGTTTGAAGTGAATCTGATAATTGACAGGGGGGTCTTGCTAGGTACCCAAGTTGGGAAGATCGAGTTTGAATTTAATTCTCTCATCAATGAAAGTTGGTGGGGGCTGTTATCTATAAATCAATTAGATTTTTATATGCATAATATGGGGCTATGTGTGTCTCATAGCCCCGTAGGTAGATCCTGGAGGGATCACTCATTGTCCCAGTGTGCCTTGATTAGGGCAATGATAAAATTTATCCAAACTTAGAAACCTGAGTTCAGATCAAAATTTTCAAAATCCTCAGATAGCTGAGTATTGCCTGGTGCATCTGCAACTTTTTCCGGGACTATTGGACAGTTTACTACAACACCAGGAATATCAATAGTTATCAAGTTGTCCTGTTGCGCTCCTAGTATATCTGCAGCATCATCAAATAGAACACCCTCATCATAAAAATGACTTGAAGCATAAGGTGATGCTAATATATCTGATACAGTTACTCCTGTTACGGTATGAATAACATTCACATTCCAATGTGGGGAATATCCTGGTTCACCAGGAATAAAAAGAACTACATTAGCTTGATAAAGTCGATTACCACCAATTAGGTAAATCTGATTATCACCACGTTCTGTAACTCCTTGTTCAACACCCAAATCAATATAGTAGATTTCCTCCTCTTCATACCAACCATTTGCTGAATGTAAAAATTGAAATTACAAATAATCCGATCAAGAATTTTAAGTTTAGCATAAAACCTCCAAAGTTTTTGAATGAGCAGTTAATTACCTAACAACTTTACAAATTATAAATTCTTAAGTGATCACATTTGTATAACAAATTCTTAACATTTAAATAATATAATTTGACTTGCTTCGAAAATCATATCAACAAAACCTGGCTAATGGTAGTCAATGTTTAAATTATCTAACAATTTTTCTTCAATGATCTCTCATTATGAGAATGAATAAATCTTTCTTTCGATTTGCTAGTTTATTAACAATCACTTGAATTTCTGATATTATTTATTAACTTCAAAATTGTTAGCGCATATATAGAGAAGAAAACAATTTGGTGCTCTGTAATCAAATTTTAATTATCATAATTAAGAGGGTGAACAGGAAATACCTTCCCCAGAAATTTTAATAAATTTTCTTCAATGCACACATGGCTGTCTGGATTAGGCAGGTGCAATTAAATAATTTTCTTTTAATTAAGCCGGAGATATAAAATGAAAAAACTTCTTTCTCTACTTATGTTGACATTCCCATTGTTGTTATTCATTAATGGCTGTGATGAACCTACAACACCTTCTGGGACAACAAGTCTATTAAAACAGAGTCATTTAGATAGTCAGAATGGACTTGATAGTGATACTTCATATGTTGTTATTGCTAACCGTGCTTCGGGAACTATATCAGTCATAAGCACTTACAATGATGAGGTTGCTGGCACATATGAAGTATCACTATCAAGTCCATTCTGACTATCTAAATGACTCTGTTTTAATAGACTTGTTGTCCCAG
>JARRKF010000418.1:0-3444 GCA_037388405.1 Ignavibacteriaceae bacterium
AAAGAAATTGACAAACAAGATACTCACCATAGCGATCAACTATTAATCCTGGTAATCCATCACTCTCAGAATTAATAACTCTGTAAGCATTTGTCGTTGAAACATCTATAATTTTTTCTTTTAATGATTTGGCTTTAACTATTTTTAATTTGAAAAATTCGGAATCAATATTTTCTTCGAGATTAAATGTCCAGACTCTTACTCTTATTTGAGATGAAGGCGAGAAACTTCCTGACCCAACAAGTTTTTTATCTGAAGTAAAAATTTGTACGGTTTCGCCTTTGGTGGGATTTCCATCAACTTTTTCAGTTGCTCCGGAAAAAATCCAGGGATGTTTGCGTTTTATAAAAGAGTCTGCAGATTTCTTTAAAGTAACAGAAGGCAATTTGATGATGGTTTCTATTATTAATTAAATTTTGCTATAGCTTAAATTACAGCCCACAAGCACTATATGAAAAACAATTTCCAAATACGAAATTTCAAACACATTATTTGAATATAATAAATTGGGATTTATTTGTTACCTGCATATCATCAGGCAGCTTTGATATTTGAAAACTGGACCTTAAACCGGCAGTTTACGTAAAGCGCCCCATATCCATTTATGCACACGATGAACAAAAGCAGTTGGTTGAGCAAACATCAAGATACACTCGTTTGATACGCAATCAATTCCATTTTCTTCACAGAATTTTATTGCCTCATCCGATTGTGAGCCTTGCTGCATCCAGATTTTATTAATGCCAGCCTGTTTTGCTTCTCTTACAACTTTTTCTGTTTGAGCAGGAGGAACATTAACTACGGCTGCATCAATTTTTTCAGGTAAAGATAATAAATTGGGGTAGCATATATCTCCCTCATATTTATTTATTTGCGGATTTACAGGAAAAAGATGATAGCCTTTTTGTTTTAACTCTTTGTAGATCGCATTACCGAATTTTGTTTTCTTTCTGGATACACCAACAACGGCAATTTTTTTCATCAGAATTTCTGAGGCGATTTCCTCAATAGGTTTATTGGTTACATTTACAATGACCCAACCTGGGTTTTTAACAAATATTTTTCTTGCATACATTAATTCCATTCTTACATATTCTATATCATCATACTCACTTACAGCACCACCAAGATAGTTTTGTCTGGCTCTTCTCAATTCTGCAAGAGCACGGGCATTCGTATCGAGGCAAAAAATATTTTCTTTGGGCAGTTTATGAATTATTGACGGGATTTCATGATTTATAACAATCGGAACATTTGCAACAAACCATCCTTTGAATGCCAGATAGATACTCAAAGGTGTTTTAAAAGTCCTTGAAACTCCAAGCAATACAATTTCCGCTTTTCTTAAATCATTTACACGTTGACCGTCATCATGGTGGAAAGCAAATTCCATCGTTTCAATTCTTCTGAAATAAGCTTTGTTAAGTTGTCCGAACAAACCGGGTTTTTCCGTTGGAGAAACCGTAAACTCCTCAGAAAGCTGTCCTAACAATCCGCCCATCAAATCTATTGTATGAACATTATGTTTTCTTCCTCCGCGTAACATAACCTCTCTAAGCTTATCAGTAACTAACGTGTGAACAATAAATCCTCCTGTTTGCTTTGCATCCTGAATTACGCGAGTAACTTTTTGTTCTGTCCTGACTTTAGGTTTTCTTATAAGATCGACCTTCACTTCGGGGAATTGAATTAATGCAGCATTAAGTGCCTGTTCAGCTGTTCTACCTGTTCCATCAGAAACTATATAGATGGTATATTGTTTTTTCATCCTGCAAACAAAAAAGTTTTTACAGTTTCAACTTAAAACTATTGGCAGATTAAGGCAAAAAAATGAAGTGATTCAAAGGTAATTCAGAACAGAATTATAAACCATATTGACAGTAAGCTCCTTAATACATTTAAACTTAACATCTGTCCTATGACAAATAAGTGGAGTTGGAGAATAGAAAAAACAAGGTGAACAATCGAGTTTTAGCGAAACTATCTGATGTTCGGTTTTCCATGGATGAATATAATTTTGGTTTGTTGGACCAATAATTGCAACAACTTTTAAACCTAGTGCAGCAGCTATATGCATCTGGCTGGAATCGTTTGTAACGAAAATATTGCAACGCTGCATTATAGCGGAACTTTTGGTGAGGCTTTCAGCGCTGACTACGTTTACTTTATCAGAATTAATTAAAGAGAATATTTGATCTTTAAGCTCTTTCTCTTCCTGTCCACCAAAAATCAAAATTCTCGTTGAATGGTTATTAATTAATCTTTTACCAAGCTCAGCAAACTTTTCTGGTTCCCAGCGTCGTTTTATATGATTCTTTAATGTTGCGCATCCGGGATGAAAACCAACTACTAATTCATCAGAAGAAATTCCAACCTCATTATAATATTTTTTAGCTTTTTCTTTTTCTTCATTGCTGATTTGGAATTCTAGTGGGGGTTCTTCATTAAACTTTTTACCAATCAAAGCTTCACAGAGTTTTATGTTTGTTTGAACATTATGAACGTTATCATTTTCCAGCACTCTGATATTATTTAAAAAGTTCAGATTGGATTTGTTCTTCCTTAAATAAACAACACCGGCTCTTTTATTTGCACCTATTAAAAAACTAATAATATTATATTCTTTCCTGTTAGCAGGATATACATTTATCGAAGCATCATATTTTTTTCTTAGTTGAAAAAGAAATTTTAAAGATTTTAAAGCACCTTCTTCTAAGAAATTAAAATGAAATATTTTGTTAAAATTCGGATTAGACTCGAAGATTTCCTTTGCTCCTTTGTACATTACCAGCGCATCAATCTCAGCATTGGGCACGCTATCGCGAAGCAGCCTTAAAGCAGGCGTGAACATCAACGCATCACCGATTCCCGATAAAGTAATTACTAAAATTTTCATTTTAAGAAGTTAAAAAAATAAGTCCGGTCTGTGCCGGACTTTATATGAATATTAAAATAATTTTTTATTTACCTGTCGTATCCTTTGGTTGTATCAGTTCCTGATATCTTTTTATGTTAGCTTTTACAGTCGGATCATTAGGGAACATTGTTTCAAGTTTCTGCCATATGTCCAACAGCTTACTATAATCCTTTTGATTTTCATAAGTTTCAATTAATATCCTGTACGGATTATAATACGAGTTTACATCATTCGGATTAGCTTCAAGATCTTCAAGCGCTCGCTTTTCTACATCTGCGGAAATACTTTTATATTTTTCCATATCTCCAGCCTGCAGGTAAAGGTTGGCAACTTCGAATAACAAACCGTTATCCATTCCCAGAATTTTATACGGAAGTTTTTCATTCATTTCATCCAGGGTTGCTATTAAATCTTTATCATCACCTACACCTCTGTAATAAACTGCCAGCCTCATAAATGCATTCCGATAATTTTGAACCATCCTTGTATGATTTTCATCAAAAAAGATTGTTGGATCATTCAATCCT
>JARRKF010000419.1:0-2500 GCA_037388405.1 Ignavibacteriaceae bacterium
TAAATATCTGGATGAAACTCATTTCCAGTTAAATATATTACAACATCCTCCCGTTTTGGGTTGATATATATGTTTCTATTTGATAAAAGTAACATTTCGCATCTACCAGTCTGTTCCGGGCTGCGGGAAGGTGCACAAATTAAAATGAAAAAATATATTTTATTCATAACAACCTTATTATCATTTAATCTGAATTCTTGTATAATAGAAAGTTATATATCTTTGGATTTACTAACACCCTTGAATTATAGTGATTCTATATCTTATCACGGTGAAAAAATCGATGCTATAGTTTATAACGATGATAAAAATAATTTCAAATTATTTCTTAATTGTTTCAAAAGTTATGGAGATACAATTGATTATTACGAAATCGAACTTACTCTAATAAACCTTTCCAAGGATAGAATCACTATCGATTTATCAAAAATTAGAATATATACCGAAGATTATTTATTAATACCAGATGAAATCACAGAAAAGCGAATGATTGTTGGGGCCTATCATTCAACATACAGAAAGGTCGAACCTGTTTTCATCAATGATTCGCTGAGATATTTCATAAGGTTTCCCTTTTATGAAGAGACAAATAGCTATGAATCTATTTTGAATGAAAAACAAGCTGATTTAGTTGTAACAAATATAGATTTAGAAAAAGAAGACAGGCAAATAAGTGTTCCTAAATTTTATTTTAAGGAATAAGTTGCACCTAACAATCGCATCAACCCTATCACGAAATTCTTAACCTAAAGGAGAATTAATCATTTTCCCTTCATTGAGCTGGATAGGTGTACTTCTTTGCTCCTCTGCTGCCCTGTTCTATTATTCCATAACTCCATATATCCAAAGTACGCTAATGCTTTTTTGCTCAATTCAGGAGACCCGCCCGGTGGGCGAGGCAAGCTTGAGCTACGCTCGTGTTTCTACATTACTCCAAAACTCCATAATTCCATCACTCCGGTTTTCCAAACTTCCAATCCTCAAAACCTTTTATCTTTTTACTTTCTTCTTTAATCTTATCCCGGATTACATTATTTTAATCGCTGGATTTTACGGGCTCCCGGGGTGATGAATAAGACGGGACACTATAAGGGAACTTCGGGACAGCAGGATGATTCACATTTCCGGATTTAGAAAGTTTTTGGGAGTTATTGTGAAATTCTTAGAGATCGTGATAAGTATAACGTTTATAACGGGTCTTATGCTTTTATTAGCCTTTCAAGTAATAAGGATCAGGTTACATAGTTATGTTGAGGATATGTATAATGAATCAGGCATCAACAGATACTTGTCTTCACTAAGGGATTCTTTAACCAGAAAATTGAAAATTAAAAAATTAATCGAGGCTTATGATTCAGATGGGGTTAAAGATGCAGTTATCGACAAATATCTCTCCTGGTTAAAATATTTGTATAGACCCGTACTATTCTTGTTTCTTTTATCTTTAATCTTATTAATAATATCCATATTCATCAATGGATACTATAGGATAATAAACGGTAACTAATGAGATTCAGTACTGAAAGTTTTGAATTTTATTTCATAATCCGAAGTTAATATGGGTCTGGCATTAATCGCACTGCTTATTTTATTATGGTTTTTTTCAAAGCCGATAAGGTTCTCGGAGGAAAAATACAATGATAATTTTAAGAATAAGTGGGAAAAGTATATAATCAGCAATGGGACTTTTGATGAAAAACTGAAGCGGTGGAGACGTATTCAGTTAATCAATTTCTGGATTTCATTAACCCTTTTTTCATTATTATTATCTTTTATTCTGTTACCGGACCAGTTTATTTACATTTTTGTTAAAATAACAACTTTCTTTGACGCGGTTTTTAATTTATTCTTTTAGTTGAGGAAGTTGCATCCACCAGTCTGTTCCCCGCAGAGCGGAATAAACAGTGATGCAGGTTAGCGACAACTATATTTACAATAAAATTATGGATTACACAGAAGAAATAGTTAATTCAATAAAACCGGATATCAAAAAATTATCCTGATTGTCCAATATCAAAGCAGCTTGAAAAGCTTCTATTAAAGGTCCCCTAATCATTGATTATTTTTCGGAAATTATTAAATTGCTTTCAACAACGAAAATGGAATGCAATTCGAATCAGCAATGGATTTGCAATTATCAGCGGGTTAGGAAAACCAGCGTGTTCCAACCCGAATCCGATCAAAAGGAGACATTATGGATAAGGCGACTCAAATACTCATTACAGGCGGCATGTTCATTCTGGCCTTCGGCTTGCTGCTGGGGATCCCAATGGCCATAACGCGCGGCAAGGCCTCGAGGGCACCCCGATATCTATTCGCTGCACACCTTGCAGCGATTATTCATGGCGGGCTTCTGTTAGCTCTGACGGTTGCGATCGGCTTTTCGGCCCTCTCCTCCTGGGTTGAGACAATGGCCGCCTATTTCCTTGTTACCGACTGACTTCTCCCCGAAGACGTCTTCAACACCCTGAAGCCAGTTGAGAGCGAGTCCGATATCGAA
>JARRKF010000420.1:0-3058 GCA_037388405.1 Ignavibacteriaceae bacterium
ATGTTAACCATTCTTATTGGCTGACCAACATCAACTGCGACAAAAAGGATGCACATCGCAATAGAAGCTATAGCTAAAAACTCACCAAGTATTGTTAGCTTGCCGAAGGCTTTATAGTTGTGTAAATAATATGGCAACACAACCATTACACCAGAAGCTGCAACTCCAACTAAAAAAGTCAGTTGAGCAATATAGAATCCCCACGTAACATCCCTGCTTAAGCCTGTAATTCCTAATCCATAATTAAATTGACGATAATAAAAATACACGCCAACTAAGATTACTACGGAAAGAAATAATAACCATCCCCAATATTTCTTAGTTCCTTTGAGTGCATGTTCTAACATATTTAAACCTTATACCAGATAATAGATTTCAGGATTTGTTCCCAATCCTGGTTTTCTTCTGATTGAATAATTTTCTTTTAATAATTTTCTTACATCAGATTTCGGATCGTTAAGGTTTCCGAAGACTAATGCTTTTGTACTACAAGCTTCAACACAAGCCGGTTCAAGACCTTTAGCTAATCTCTCATCACAGAAAGTACATTTTTCAACTACACCTTTTGTCCTGGTCGGAAATTCAGGAGTGATTTCTTTTATAAAAGGTCTTGGGTCTCTCCAGTTAAAACTTCTGGAACCGTAAGGACAAGCTGCAACACAATATCTACATCCTATACATCGATGCCAGTCCATCATAACAATTCCATCTTCGCGTTTCCAGGTGGCCTGTGTAGGACAAACTCTAACACAAGGTGGATTATCACAATGATTACAGAAGATCGGAATTTTCTGACCTTCTAATGATGAAGTCATATAATAATTTTCCTGATCCACAAAAGCATTCTCATAAGGTTCTTTCCAGATCCATTTAACTTCATCCTTTGGATTGCCTATATCAGGGACATTATGAGTTTTATGGCAGGCGTTGATACACTTCGTGCAGCCTTCTTCAACTAAACATTTTTTTAAATCAACAACCATTGCCCATCGGTTTTTTGGACTAACTTTGACTGTGGGTAAGTCTCTAGTTGATAATGAATCGGCAATTGGAATTTTGTGTGCAGTATCTTTAGCAATAATATCAATGTACTTTCCTGCAGTAGCACCGAAAGCAGCAAGTCCAGCAAGTTTTAAAAATTTTCTTCTATTTTGATCCATTACTTTTTCTCCAATGATTGAGGGTCAACGTGACACTCCCAGCAATAAGGACTCACTCCTAAATAATTATGACACTGATCACAAAACTCAGCTTTGTTTGAATGACAGTTAAGACAAGTTTTTGTTAAACTCATTTCATAATCTTTACCCGAAGCTGTTATAAATATTCTTTCACCTTTTCTTACAGCATCATCTCTCCAGACATTTAAGAGCTCCATGTGATTATCTCGCATGTAGTCAGTTGACATAACACATTCTTTTTGGTCTGCTTTTGTCGGCAATACTAGATTAGGTTTTTTAGCTGGGGTTCCAAAAACAAGATCGTACCACGTTGGAGAAGTAAACAGTATTAAGAAAACAATTATTCCAATTAATATTTTTCCCGAATCGTACATAATTAATTCCTTAATTCATCAGATTAGAATATTGATAAATTCTATTGTCTGTCATTTTTTTGCTCCTTCGTTTACTGATAAAGGTTCTCCACGCAAATCTGTTGTTCTTTCTTTTTCGCCTTTCATAATTAATGCATTACCAACTAACTCATGAATACCACCGACTTCAACATCACCGACCCAATAATCCATTAGCGGTGGTAATGTTGCTTTATCTATTGCGCAAATACATCCAAGGAAATTCACTCCAAACTTTTCTTTTACAAATTTTACTGCATTGGCTCTTGGGAATCCACCTCTTAAACGCATCTCAAGATTTTCATCAGTTCCTAAGCCTGCACCACTGCCGCAACAAAATGTTTGTTCCTTAATTGTATTTTCCGGCATCTCAAAAAAGTTATTGCAAACATTATTTATTACATAACGCGGCTCTTCAATTAAGCCCATTGCACGCGCCGGGTTGCAGGAATCGTGAAAAGTTACCCTCCATTTATCATTTCGATTTTTATCTAACTTTAACTTATTATTCTTTATTAAATCGGCTGTGAATTCACAAATATGAACCATCTTTGTTGAATTTGCATTTTCAAACTTTGTCCCAGTAATTGGTGAAACAGGTTCTTTTAGAAAATCAGCAGGACCGTTCATCGTATCCATATACTGATGAAGAACTCTCCACATATGTCCACACTCACCACCGATAATCCATTTTACACCTAGACGCTTTGCCTCAGCATAAATTTTTGTGTTAAGTGATTTCATTAAATCATGTGAAACGAAGGAACCAAAGTTTCCTCCTTCGGAAGCAAAAGTAGTCCAGGTATAATCCAGTCCTATTTCATGGAATAGAGCAAGATATCCAAGTAAAGTAAAGTAATGAGGTTCACCAAAGTAATCTGCGGAAGGCACTACAAAAAGAATTTCTGCACCTTTTTTATTTATCCAGTTCTAAAACTGTTTGCAACAGGAGTTATAACCCAATCAATATTTATTCCGATAAGATTAAGCAACTCACGAACTAAAATTGTAACTTCGGCGGTATCAATACCGTAAGGACAAAAAACTGAACAACGCCTGCATTGAGTGCATTGATAGAAATAATAAAACCATTCTTTAATTACATCGATGGTTAATTCACGTGCACCGGCAAATTTTCCAAAAACCTTTCCTGCCGCAGTGAAATCATTTCGATAAATTGATCTAAGAAGTTCAGCTCGAAGAACGGGCATATTTTTAGGATCACCTGATCCAATGAAGAAATGGCATTTATCTGAGCAGGCACCACAACGAACACAAATATCCATAAAGATTTTGAGTGAACGGAATTTATTTAATCTCTCTTTCAAACCATTTAAGATTATTTCTTTCCAGTTCTCTGGTAATTTCCAATCAGGATCTTCCGGTTGCCATTGACGAGGATTTGGCAGCTGTAAATATTCAACATTTTTTGGAATACCGCTATAATTATAAACCCCTCTTTGAAATTTAACAGATGGATCCAAC
>JARRKF010000421.1:0-4214 GCA_037388405.1 Ignavibacteriaceae bacterium
CAGTGCATCAGCGTCTCCCAATTCAACCATCATTGAACCAAAATAATTAGGTTCTCTAATTAGTGTTCCAAAGTCCGAACGTGTTGCTCCTTTACGAGCTCGTTTTGAAAAGAATGCCTCAGCGTATTTTCCAAGTTTATCATTTACTGCGGGATCAATAATTTTGAACTCACTTATCTCAAATCCAATTTTATCAATTGTGTCTTTAATAATTTTTTCGTTTCCAAGGAGTATGGGATAAGCCATATTATCAGTATAAACAAAATGAGCGGCTCTTATTATTTTTTCTTCCTCACCTTCTGGATAAACAACCTTCAATGGACTCTTTCGAGCTTTGTGAATCATTACTCGAATTAGCTCCTTGGATAAACCTAGTCTTTCCTTTAGTTTTTCCTCATATTTTTGCCAATCCACTTCTTTAATTTTTGCAACACCAGTCTTAATAGCTGCTTTAGCAACCGCGGGAGCAACATACCATAACACTCTTGGATCGAAAGGTTTTGGAATAATATATTCCTTACCAAAGGAAAAATCTTCTCCTCCATAAGCTCTGATTACCATCTCAGGAACTTTCTCTTTCGCTAACTGTGATAAAGCAAGAGTTGCAGCCATTTTCATTTCGTCATTTATTGCAGTTGCCCTTACATCTAAAGCACCTCTGAAGATGAAAGGAAAACCCAGAACATTGTTTACCTGGTTGGGGAAATCACTTCTACCTGTGGCCATAATAAGATCTTCTCTCACTGAAACTGCTTCATCATACATTATTTCGGGGTCCGGATTTGCCATAGCAAAAATGATAGGATTTTTAGCCATAGTTTTTACCATATCCTTATTTACTACACCACCTGTTGACAGTCCTATAAAAACGTCAGCCCCTTTCATTGCCTCTGCAAGTGAAGCAAAACCTTTTTGCTGTGCGAATTCTTGTTTGTATTTATTTAAATCTTTTCTATCCTTTGTTATACAACCTTTCGTATCGAACATCCAGATATTTTCTCTTTTAGCACCAGCCATTATATAATGCTTACAACAAGATATTGCTGATGCACCAGCGCCACTTACCACAATTTTTATATCTTCTATTTTCTTGCCGGCAACTTCTACTGCATTGATTAATGCAGCACAAGAAATTATAGCGGTGCCATGCTGATCGTCGTGGAATACAGGAATTTTCATCGTTTCTTTAAGCTTTTCTTCTATTTCAAAACATTCCGGTGCTTTTATATCTTCTAAATTAATTCCCCCAAATGTAGGTTCTAGCAATTGGACTGTACGAATAACTTCTTTAGGATCGTGTGATGCAACTTCAATATCAAATACATCAATATCTGCAAATCTTTTAAACAGAACTCCCTTCCCTTCCATCACAGGTTTACCAGCTTCGGGACCAATATCTCCGAGTCCCAAAACTGCAGTACCATTCGAAACTACTGCTACTAAATTTCCCTTAGCAGTGTACTTATAAACTTCTTCTACGTTTTTGTGTATTTCTCTACAAGGTTCAGCAACACCAGGGGTATAAGCCAGCGAAAGATCGCGCGATGTCAAACAAGGTTTAGATGCAATTACCTCTATCTTTCCGATTCTCTCCGAAGAATGATACTCAAGTGCTTCTTCTTTTTTTATCTTCATTTTTTAACTCCGTAATAATTTTTATTCTTCTCTGATTTAATTATAAATGATTCTCTAATTTCTTATTTCTTTCTATTGATATTTGGATCTTAAAAGTTTCCAGTACAAAATTACTTGAATTTCTTGAATTAGCCTAAGTATGAAATGTATTTCCATAAAAAAGAATTTGTACTAAGCAGTGAATCTTATAATTCAAAAACAAGTTTTTTAAGATTTACTTTCTTTTGCTGCTTCCTCAATCATCTGATAGGCAAGGTCTTTTCCCAAATAACGATCGATGAAGAAATGGAGAACGTATAAAAGTGGTGTAAGTAGTGCTGCAATAGCAAATTTATAAATATAATTTACAACTCCGATTGCTAGTACGAGCGATAAACTCCAACCAGCACCAAAATAAAAAGCAATTATAAGTACAACGAAGCTGTCAATAAATTGTGAGACAAAAGTAGAACCGGTAGCTCTCAGCCAAATTTTGGAGCTTCCAGTATATGATCTTAAAAAATGAAAGACATAAACATCTACCAATTGTCCAATTAAAAAAGCTACCAGAGAGCCAATTATTATCCACATACCCTGACCAAAGATCGTATTAAATGCTAAGTCCATATTTAGAATACCATATACAGTTTCTCTTTCAATCCAGAAATCAGCTGGGTGCAAACTTATTGCAAATAGCAACATTAGAAAGGCATAACCTATGAGTGCAGCAGCTGTAAAAGACATAAACCTGACACCTTTTCGTCCAAAGTATTCATTTATGATATCAGTCATAACAAAAACTACAGGCCACAATAAAACACCAGCAGTGAGGTTAAAGGATAAATTGCTTTCTCCAAAGAACGAGAGATTTATTGGTTCAAATCCGAGCCATTTTTCCAGTGAAAATATTTTAACTCCCATAAATTCAGCCAGCAAAGCATTGGCTGCGAAGAATACGCCAAGGATATAAAATAGATTAGTACTTTTATCTTTCATTCATTCTTCTGATAATTAAAATTTATTACTTAAAGATATAAAAAAAGGCGGTACCATTTTTAGAGGTACCGCTTCGTGGAGAGATATTTGATTGGGTTTTATCTTCTGGTTCGTTCTCGGGAATTATTCTTTTCTTCAGTTTTATTTGTATTAACTTTTCTTTCTACATTTCTATCGCGAGAATTATTTGTATTAACTCTAACTTTCTCATCATTTCTTGACGTATTATCCGTTTTAACATTTGTTCTTTGTTCACGAATATTAGAATTACGGTTGACACTCTCATTTGTTCTTGTTCTATTGATTTCATTTACTTTTTTCTCGGTTCTAACCTGTTCATTACTTCTTTTTGTATTTCGTTCAGTTGAGTTATTGTTACCGGAACTTCTATTGATTGTCTTATTATCCTCAATCTTTCTGTTAACTTTTACTTCAGTATTTCTTTTTACATCTACTCTTTGAGTATTTTCATTTTTCTGAATAGAGACATTTCTTTCTACATTTCTAAAATCATTAGTCTGATCTCTTTGTATCTTTCTTTTACCCATTTCAACACGATCAAGGTTAAATGAAGTTTCTCTACTTTCTCTTTTAATTTCCATTCTATTCAAATCATTTCTTTCTAATACTTCCCTTTTGATATCGAGTGTACGAATTTCATCTCTCTTTCCATAACTATCTCTATTAAGTTCTCTTGAATCATTAACTCTAACCAAATCACGCTCTCTAATTTCCTTTCCGGAACGCGTTCTTATGTAACCTAAATCCACTCCTCTATTTTGAATCCTTCCATTGTAAAAACCATAGTTAGTACGGTATTTTGTTCTGGAATAGACTCTATATCTATAATTCGGAGCTACATAATAGTTATAAACATAAGGATCATAAAAGTGTTTGTAAGTTACAAAGTGCCAGTGATAATAAGGTGTCGTATAAACGGTTGTGAAATGGATTCCAACTGAAATTGTGAATACAGCATAAGGATTCAACGGAGCCCAACCGATGTAATCGTTGTCATATCTCCATTCAACCCAGGCAGGAGCCCATTCATAATCAGGGTACCATAGCCATCCATAATAATCATCGTAGAACCAGCGACCATAATGAAATGTTATATAACCAAAAGGTTCATAAGAATCCCAATACCAGCCGCAGTCGCTCCAAATCCAACGACCCATTGTGTAAGGCATCCAATCCCGACGAATGATTGTCGGTCTCCAAACAACTACGCCACGGTCCACTTCAATCCAACTTCCGTACGGTACTAATTCAGAATAGAAATAGCCGCTCACCCCGCGATACATTCCTTGCGCTTGAAGATTGAAAGAGAACATTGCGAAAAGAACTGCTGAAAAAATTATTATCCGTTTCATTTTATCCTCCGTTAAAGTTTTACACTTTAAATAAGCCAATAGAAGTGCCAGATGAGAAAGTGTTATTTTATTTGATTTTTTACTGAAAATGAAGTTTTCGTGTATAATTAATTATACAGTGGTATATTGGTGAGTGATCGTTTTAAGCTACCTTTTTATTTTCCTTTCTTTCCAGCGATAATTCCCAAAAGCTCCAACAATCCCCGCAAAAACTATGTAAGGAATTTGCAA
>JARRKF010000422.1:0-4597 GCA_037388405.1 Ignavibacteriaceae bacterium
ATAGTCTATATTCGATTTCGTTGTTAGTATCAATTATAGTAAGCATAACCTTACTCGGTTTTAGTGGTTTGCTAGCAATTATTTCAAGTATAGCAGTTGGAGGGTTTATGATTTATGTGGGGAACCAAGTTTTTGAAGGTGTAAATGGAGATATATTCGGTGCTACTAATGAGATTGCTAGAATGGTTGCTCTGTTTGTGCTGGTGATCATATGACAAGTGTTGTTGCATTGATAATGGCAGGTGGAAAAGGAACTCGTTTCAAAGGCAAAACTGAAAAACCTATGGCACTTTTCAACGATAAACCACTCATAAGGTCCGTTATTGAGGCAGTTAAAGAAGCAAAAAGAGTTAGAGAGATTTACGTCGCTATAACGGATTACACACCGAAAACAGCCCAAGAAGCAAAAAAAGCTTTGGTTAAAGTCATCTCAACTGATGGAAATGGATACCATGCTGACGTTCAACAAGCAGTTAAAGATGCAAATATAAATTGTCCAGTTATGATTATATCGTCAGATCTTCCTCTTCTAAGAGGAGAATTTTTAGATGAAATAATTGAAAAATATGAATCATCAGGTAAACCCGCATTAACTGTCTTAATCCCAGAAGAAGCATTCAATATTTATGGTTTAACATCCGTTTCTCATTATGAGCACAACGGAAAAATGTATGCAGTTTCTGGAATAAATATAATCGATGGACAAAAAATCCTAGAGGAACAAGAACAAGAAGTTGTAATTACAAGTAAACCTGAAGCAGTTTTCACAGTGAATTCGATCAAAGATTTGATGACAACAAAAAAATATATTAAAAATAATAGAGTCTAATTCAAAATAGAAACAAAAAATTTTTTGCTATTCTAAAGATTTTATTTGTTTCAATAGCTTTTTATTTTCTTCTGGTAGTCTGACGGCTACTCTAAAGAATCGATTGTTTAATCCATCGAAGTCTTTGCAATCTCTAATAAGGAGACCTTTCTTTGCTAATTTAGTCCTAATTTGTGTTGAAGTTAAATCACCTTTTATTATTTCGATTAACAGAAAGTTAGTTTCAGATGGGTAAACTTTTAACCAAGGAATTGCCTGAAACATGTCCTGCATTTCTTTTCGGCCTTTTGCAACAAGAGCTCGACTCTTATTCGTAAAATCATTATCATTTATTGCAGATGCGGTTGAATACATAGCTAAAGTGTTTACACTCCAGGGCATCATAATATTTTTCAGACAATTAACAATTTCTTGAGATCCAATACCAAATCCGATCCGAACCCCAGCTAAACTAAAGAATTTAGTTAATGATCTTAAAACGAATAAATTTTGGTAATCATTAACTAGTCCAGCCATCGAGTATCTTTTATTGTCATCAACAAAATCAATATAATCCTCATCAAGAAATACAAGAATATTACATTTTTCTGCAAACCTTAGTATTTGTAGAACATCCTTTCTTGGGTAAAGTACACCAGTTGGACTGTTTGGATTACAAAGAAAGATTATTCTTGTTTTCTCAGTAACAAGTTTCTCTAATTTTTCAACATTTAATTCAAAATTATGTTTAGAATCACATTTCAAGAAAACTATGTTACCGCCAAATCGTTCGATAGCGGCCTTATATTCACTGAATGATGGAATAGGTATAACAGCATCATATCCATTCTCAAGGAAAACTTCATTGAATAGATAAATTAATTCAGTTGATCCGTTACCTAATATGACATTCTTTGACGTTACTCCTACAGTTTTTGCAATGATATTAAGAAGCCACTCATGATTTGGATCGGGATAATGTTTTATCAAATTAAGATTTTGGCGAATACTGTTAAGAGCTGATTCAGGTGCACCTAAAGGATTTGTTGAAATGCTAAAATCGATTAACTGGTTAACTGGAATTTCATACTTTTCTGAAATTTCCCAAACATTTCCACCATGAAAGTAGGGAGTTAAGGTTCTAAGAGATTTTTTTACAAGTTTGGAAACGTCAACCATTCAATGGTGCTCCTTAAGTTTTCAGAGAATCGTATTAGTCAGACAGGTATAAAAATTAGCAGTCATATTCATAGTTTAATTAGTTTTTAATCGAGTCCTTTTAAGAATTTATGTATTTGATCTTCGATTATCCATTGCATCTTAAAGTGATTGTTGTAATCGTTGAAAATACCATATAACCAATAGAATGACGCGAAACCTAAGGTTACAATACTGATAAGTATATACTTGCCTGATGAAAAATGTGAAGCAGTTGCGTAAGTCTGAATATTTAGAGGTTTTCCCAACTTTTCGGCAAAATTATTGATTCTATTAATAAAAATAGTTTCATGATTTTCGTGAATAATAAGATCTTTTTTTAAGAAATAAAAAATATAGAAACTAGGAATTATAAAGATTGTAGAAATAGTTAGTAGTTTTTCATTTCTTGATGGAACTGAATTTTCTATTATAGAATCTTTATTTTCAGGATTTAAAGTTTCAATTTTTTTCAAGATTAATTCTTCAAATTAAAAAATGTTTCAGATCTAGATCAATTCTGTTTAATATAAAAGTTAAAGTAATAACCGGAAAAAGAAAGTTTGGCAAACTATTTAATTTATGAAGACGTCATTTCTGAGATAATGGTAGCTAAGTACGAAGAAAAGAATCAAAAGAATTTTCTTATTTCTGTGATCATTCCAGTGTTTAATGAAGAAAAAACAGTTGGCAACATAGTTACCCGAACAAAAAAGACACTTGAAAAAATGGGAGTTTCTTATGAGGTTCTGGTTGTTGATGATGGTTCAGATGATAATTCTGCAGATATTGCAGATAAACAAAAAGTTGTGGTTTTGAGAGTTACTCATCAGGGGAAGGGTTTTGCTCTAAGGACCGGTTTTAAATATGCAATTGGAGAATTAGTGATTACTTTGGATGCGGATGGTTCTCATAAGCCTGAAGAGATTCCATTGGTTTTAAAATATTTAATTGATAATAAGGCAGATTTTGTTATAGGTTCAAGATTCTCGAATTTTGAAAAGGATAAGATTAAGATTCCTAAAATAAATAGAGCAGGTAATAGGTTATTCAATAATTTAACTAGATACCTGACCGGTGTTAATGTGTCTGATTCTCAATCTGGATTTAGAGCAATCAGAGCATCTTTGATAAAAAAGATGAAATTAAGATCTCGAGGTTACGAGGTTGAATCTGAAATGCTTGTTAAAGCTTTGAGATTAAATGCAAAAGTGAAAGAGATTTCTATAAGTTTTGATCAAAGAACTGTAGGAAGCTCCAAACTTGATCCTATTCAAGATGGTATAAAAATATTGTATGCAATAATTGCTGCTTATTTATCATGAGAAGGTAGTAATTATTACAATAGAAAAGTGACAAACATTTGAATAACAAACCAAATGAAGAAAAGGAGTTGCTTCCTGGGGTCAGTATAATAGTCACAACTTTTAACAGTGAACTAACAATTAGCGAATGTCTTCAATCAATTTTGGAATTAGAGTATCCAAAAAATCTTCTTGAAGTTGTAGTCATCGACGGGGGTTCAACTGATGCTACAACAGAGTGTGCAAAAAAATTTCCAGTTAAAGTTATTTACAGTCAACTTAATCCTCCAGCTGCTTATAATCTTGTTCTAAAAAATGTAAAAAATGAAGTGATTGGTTTAATTGATTCTGACGCAAAAGTGGAAAAAAATTGGCTCAAAAAACTGGTTAAACATTTAAACGGTCCAAAAGTCGTAGGCGCAAGTGGAACAGTGGAAACGTGGAATAAAAACAGGTTAGTACCTAGAGTTATCGGTTATGAGCTAAATTACAGGTATTCAAGACTTCCAGATACTGTTGAGAGAGTTGCAACAATGAATCTGCTTCTTAAAACTAAATTTATTTTTGAAATTGGAGGTTTTGATGAGACTCTACCTACACAATATGATACAGATATCGGAGCTAGATTAACTGAAGCGGGATACAAGATAGCTTTTGATCCAAGTGCAGTTTGTTATCATTTTCATCGTCCAACTTTGTTTGCATTCTTCAAGCAACAATATAAATATGGTCAAAATACTTGGAAGCTTTATTTTAAGCATCCAAAATTGGCAAAAGGAGATAAAATAACTGATTCATGGATGAATGCACAACCGATAATTTATGGTGTTTCGGCCTTGTTATTTCTAATAAGTGTAGTTACAAATTTCAATTTATTACCTTCATTAATTTTCCTTTCTATAGTTGTTATAACTTTGATACAATATGTTGTTTCAGCGGCAAGAATCTCATATATTTTCCAAGATTTTTCAGCGATGTATCTTGTTGTAATTTATGTTACTCGTGCTGCAGGATGGACAATTGGTGGAACTATCTCTGTAATCCAGACTGCACTAACAAGTTCGGGGGATAAACAGTGAATATCTGCTTAGTAACTCCCGAATATTTTCCAATTTCAGGAGGAACAGGAGCGTATGTTTATTATCTTTCACATAATCTCCAGAAATTAGGACACAATGTTCATGTTGTTGCGAGAGGCAAAAAAGATTCAGAAAGAATATTCAATGACATCAAAGTTCACTACATAGCGGGAACTGGAAATGCCCTAATAAAATTTTTTAAATTTGGG
>JARRKF010000423.1:0-867 GCA_037388405.1 Ignavibacteriaceae bacterium
TTTTTTTATTTTTTTCAATACTTGATCTTACAGCTTCATGAAATTCATTAGCTTCATACCCAAGCATCATTTCGCCCTCAAGTTTAATAATCACCGCTTTTTCAGTTTCATTTACATTTACTTTCATTACAATCTCCCAAAAATTTTATGATGCAAATTATATATTATTTTACTTTTAACACAACGATTGTAATATCGTCATCTTGTTCCCTCGTTCCACCCCATTCGTCGTTTACTTTCACAAACTCTCTAACTATTTGGTCCGATGAAAGATAATTCATTTGAGAAAGCAATTCTTTCCCTTTATTCCAACCAAATATTTCCTTTTTATTATTCATTCTTTCTGAAAATCCATCACTCATAAGGATAATTACATCGCCCTTTGAAAGTTCATACTTATTAATTTCATATCCGAAATTGGGAAACCCACCCAAAGGTGGTCCACTAGCTTCAATTTCCTCAATAGAATTCTTTACACAATTATAATACAATGTTGGTGGCATCCCTGCACCAATAATTTGTATCTGTTTATCAAGGATTCGCAAACAACAAAGTGACATATACATTGGTTGCAACTTCATTGACAAGAGTGAAGTATTGAATTGTGAAACTATTTCGTAAAGATCAGATTGTCCTGCAAGATTTTGGAAGAGCCCTTTCGATACACTTACTAACATACCAGCATCCATTCCGTGTCCGGTAGCATCTCCAATAACAGCAGTCAGTTCATTAGAATCATTTTTATAAAAATCATAATAATCGCCACCGACTTCAGTTGCAGTTTTCATATAAACAGCAATATCCAGATTCGGTAAGGATGGTATTTCTTTGGGTAGCATTGAAAGTTGAAGTTGTCTTGCCTGTTCA
>JARRKF010000423.1:873-3974 GCA_037388405.1 Ignavibacteriaceae bacterium
TAGTTTTTCTTTCATTTTCAACTCTATCTAACTCTGCTTGTAACTGTAGCTCTGCATTTTTTCTTTCCTGCTCAATTTGTTTTTCAGAAAGTTCTTGTATTTTTACAATTTTTTCTTCCAGATCACTTTGAGTTTTGCTGTAAGATTTAGCCAGATAAATTGCCATTAAAATTGGTAGAACAGTAATAGTCAAAATCATTGTCGGCAATGCTACTGAATTCAATTCAGATTCTGACAGACTAGGTATAACAAAGAAATTAACTAATACTAAAACTAAAAATAAAATCGCTCCAATGGTCAGGATCCAAATATTTTCGACTTTTCTAATTATGCCAATTACAAAAACTCTAATACTCTCGATAGTCATTACTGCTATAACAATAGCCAAAGGCATCATATTGTCAAAAATTCCTAACGAGCCAAAAAATGAAAAAACATTAATTACCACAAATGCAAACAAGAATAACCAGAATAATTTAATAATCCGTTTATATACAGTTTCATAAATAAACAGAAGAAAAAAAGTGAAGATTAATGAGAATGCGATGAATTGGATAAATCTGTAAATCACAATTAATTCAAGGCTAGGATTTCCAATCAATTGCAAATCAATTGAAGTAGACATTAAAGCAATACCGAAAACAAAAAAAGCAAAATAAAGATTTTGTTTACGTTTCGAATAGAAAAAATACAACAGAAAAAATATAAGCGCGAAAGCAAGAGTAAATTTAAGTAAAAACCCAGATGACCAAAAAATTTATTGTAATAATATTCCCATCCCAAATTACTGTGATTTGAATATCTTACAGCAAAAGTGTAAATAGTACTCGAATCAAATGAAAAGACATAAGGTGAGTTTGACGGATCATAAAATTCTTCATCTGTTTTGTTGTTGGCTACTTTTCCGAATGTAAATATCTTTTTTCCATTGAGAAAAATTTCAGAAGCACCATCCTGGTGAAAATACGTTCCGAATGTTTTACTTCTTAAGGATGAATCAATCCGCACAATTTTTCTGAACCATCCAATCCCTTTCCATCTTTTAGCTTCTGGTTCTTGCACATCTAACCAGGGGTTTACTAGTTCCCAGCTACTATCATCATAATGTGGATCTGACCAAAGACTATCATCTCCGGATGAAAAACGCCACATAACTTCATCATATGGACTCCCGCTTGGAGCCGCTAAATAGAAATTGTCTGTCTTTAAACTCTCAGCAGAAATAAATAAAGTATCACTTTCTTTGCTTGAATTAGCAAATATTTGTGAAACCATCAATAAGATCAGGCTAAGATTTTTATAAAATATGGTTCGCATTTATATTATTGAACTTAATTGGATTTTCCTCTTAGAAGGTCTTTGCAATTTTAATACAATTTAAACAGTGAACAAATATTTTATTCAAAATTTTTTAATGATAAATAATAGACAAAATAATTGCTACTGATATATTCTAAGTACTAGATGTTGAAACTTTATGCTTTTTATATATGTTTATTGTATAGAAGTGATAAAATGAGCCTGTTTGAAATAAAAACATTTTTGTATTTTTGTAATTGTTTTTAGAAAAGATTTGATACAAGAAATAATAAATATGAAGAGATTGCAGGGAACAAAAGTTCAAAAAATAAATTCTGATCATAATACTATAGTTCACTTGAAAGATACTTTTGTAGGTGAAGGTTATTTTACAGTTATCGCAGGTCCTTGCGCACTAGAAAGTGAAGAAATTGCTCTTAATACAGCCAAGGCTGTTGAACAGGCAGGTGCAAAAATTTTTCGCTGCTCATTATTCAAACCTAGAACATCGCCCTACTCATACCAGGGTTATGGAATTGATGGCATCCAATTGCTTAAGACTTTACATTCAGAAACTAATTTGCTTCTTGAAACTGAAGTATTGAGTACATCCCATTTAGAAAAGCTTGTTAGTGAAGCCGACATTCTCAGAATTGGCTCGAGAAATATGGATAACTACGAATTACTGAAAGAAGTTGGTAAAACAAAAAAACCCGTTATCCTTAAAAGAAATATGAGTGCTACACTGGAAGAATTCTTACTTGCAGCAGAATATATTTTATCAGTCGGAAATGAACAGGTTATACTTTGTGAACGTGGAATTAGAACTTTTGAAACTTATACGAGGAACACTCTTGATATTCTTGCGGTACCAGCACTTAAAGAATTAACTCATCTTCCTGTAATTGTAGATCCTTCGCACAGTACGGGAAAAAGCAGTCTTGTGCCCGCTGCAAGTAAAGCTGCATTAGCTGCCGGAGCAGATGGAATTTTGGTCGAAGTTCATCCTAACCCTCCAAAATCATTTTCAGATGGTCAACAATCCCTCGATGTAGCTACTTTTGATAAATTAATGAAAGAATTGCACGAAATGGCAAATTTGTTAAACAAAAGGATACATTCTGCTGTTCTGAATTAGCTTAATTCACTTCGATTCTGATGCTATTTTATTGGTTTAATTGAAGCAAAAATTTGATTTTTGATATAAAAATTTATGGGGTATTATTTGCAACGATTGTATTGTTAATCCTGCCTCTTTAAAAAATCATAACTAAATTAAAGATACTATAAAAAGCAAAATTAAATTTTTAATTTACGAGTAAACAATATTGGAATAATTTTAAATCATGAGTGAAGTCTCAAAAACCCCTGTCAAATCTTCTCAATTACTTTTAATGCTTGCTTCCTTTGTGGTGATCGTTGCCGGGATGCAAGCAGCAGAATCTATTATTGTTCCTTTTCTATTGGCAATTTTTATTTCCATAATTGCTTCTCCTCCATTTTTCTGGTTACAAAAAAGAGGGATACCTAAAATTATTTCACTCTTATTAGTAATAATTATTTTTCTGTTGTTCATCGCATTAATTGGATTGCTCGTAGGTACCTCAGTTAATGATTTTACAACCAAGCTTCCTTTTTATCAGCAAAAGCTACAAGAACAAACTCAGGGAGTAATTGGGTGGCTGATTGAGAAGAAATTTATTGAACCTGATTTTCAAATATCAAAAGTTTTTAATCCGGGTTCAATATTGAATATTATTGGTAATGCACTAAATCAACTTAGTAATTTGTTCGCAAATGGT
>JARRKF010000424.1:0-2475 GCA_037388405.1 Ignavibacteriaceae bacterium
AAATTTAAAGGAGAAGGAGGGCAAAATAATTGCCGAAGCATTACTTGAAATTCCTTCAAAAATAGAAAAGATTTTGAAACTCAATGAAGGTATTGAAAGACTGGCTGAAGAGTTTAAAGACTCAAAGAATTTTCTCTATCTGGGAAGAGGATATAATTTTCCAGTTGCTTTGGACGGTGCACTTAAGTTAAAAGAAATATCATACATTCACGCTGAAGGCTATCCTGCAGCAGAAATGAAGCATGGTCCAATTGCGCTTATTGATGAGGATATGCCGGTAGTTTTTGTTGCTCCCAAGGATTCCACTTATGAAAAAGTTTTAAGTAACATTCAGGAAGTTAAAGCAAGAGGCGGTAGAATTATTGCAGTGGCAGATGATGGTGATGGCGAAATAGATACTCTAGTAGATTATACAATTAAAATTCCCAGAACAATAGAAATGCTTACTCCGATTTTAACTTCAATTCCTTTACAATTGCTTGCTTACCACATAGCCGTGAAGAAAGGGCTTGATGTTGACCAGCCAAGGAATCTGGCAAAGAGTGTTACAGTAGAATAAATGTTTTTGAGAAGATTTAGTTTATCTTTATTTTTGTCCGCTATTTTTTGGGCAGATAGCTCAGTCGGTAGAGCAATGGACTGAAAATCCATGTGTCGGCGGTTCAATTCCGTCTCTGCCCACTTCCCAAGAGGCTTTACCGACGGCCTCTTTTTTTATTCCAGATTTGCATTAAATAATTTACCTTTAGATATATATATTATTATTTTAAAATTAATTTAACTATTTCTATTTATACTTAGTAAACATTACTCTGATTGTAGTTGAATTGTTTAAAAATTTAGTCGACTTAAAGTCAGGAAATAAATACAATGAAAACTTTACTACACACAGATTTTCCAACCTTAAAACTTTTCGCAAAAGGAAAAGTTAGAGATATTTATGAAGTGGGTGACAACTTACTTCTTGTATCAACAGACAGACTATCAGCTTTTGATGTAATAATGAATCAGGGGATTCCCTACAAAGGAATGGTGCTTACAAAAATTTCTGAATTCTGGTTCGACTTTTCAAAAGATATAATTCCTAATCACTTAATTACTACTGATGTTGAAAAGTATCCTATTGAATGTAAGGAATATAATGAAGATCTCAGGAACAGATCGATGCTGGTTAAAAAAGCAAAAGTAGTTCCGATCGAATGTATTGTACGTGGATACATTTCAGGTTCAGGCTGGAACGATTACAAGAAGACGGGTTCGATTTCTGGAATATCTCTTCCGAAAGATTTGCAAGAATCAGAAAAATTTTCTGAACCAATTTTTACGCCTTCAACTAAAGCAGAAATTGGTCAGCATGACGAAAATATTTCTGCGGAAGAGGCAACAAAAATAATTGATAAAGGAACATTTAATACTGTAAAAGAAGCAACAATCAAAATTTATAAAAAAGCATCGGAATACGCATTAACTAAAGGAATTATAATTGCTGATACGAAATTTGAATTTGGTAAACTAAATAATCAGATAATACTTGTTGATGAAGTACTAACACCTGATTCATCGCGTTTCTGGCCTCTCGATAAATATGAAGAGGGAAGGGGACAGGAAAGTTATGATAAACAATTTGTTCGCGATTATCTTCTTTCAATTAAATTTAACAAACAGCCACCACCACCGCCGTTACCTGAAGATATTATTCAAAAGACAAGCGAAAAATATCTTGATATTTACAAAAAATTAACCGGCGAAAGTCTGATTTAATTTTTTTCTTGTAAAAATTTTATTAGAATTACAACTGATTATTGAAATTGGTTCGTCAAATCGTTTCAATTTGTATTCAGCTAAAATTAAATTAAATGACTCTTCCCAATCAACTTACAGTTTTAAGAATTATTCTCTCTCCGGTTTTCTTATTCTTATTTCTTTCTGATGTAGTCTGGATGAAACAATTATCAGTAATTGTTTATATCATTGCTGCTTTATCTGATTGGTATGATGGATGGCTTGCAAGAAAGTTTAATTATATAACCAGCTGGGGAAAATTCTGGGATCCGCTTGCTGATAAAATTCTAACTTCATCTGCATTCATAGGATTTACAATTGTTAAGCTTATTCCTCTCTGGATGGTAATTATAATTGTTGGAAGAGATGTTTTAGTAACTCTGCTTAGGGTTTTTGCTGATCTGAAAAATTATAGTTTTTCGACAAGTTATTATGCGAAATGGAAAACTATGTTGCAGATGATTTTCTTGTATTATTTATTGATTCTGTTTGTTGCACAAAATTCACCGGAGATTAATTCAAAGTATGCTGAATTAATTTCAATTTTGCTTAATAATCAACTTGTCTACTTTGTCGCACTTTTCATCACTCTGATTACTTTACATTCTGGGATTCTTTACATAAGACGAAACTGGAAAATCATCCTCAAACTTTTTAATAATGAAAATTAATTTTTTTGAAAAACTTATTGGC
>JARRKF010000424.1:2509-4197 GCA_037388405.1 Ignavibacteriaceae bacterium
GCGGATATTTTCCTGTTGCCTCTGGAACAGTTGGAAGTCTTGCAGCTTTAATAATTTATTTGATACCGGGATTTGAGAGACTTTATATAATTATTCCTTCTATTGCAATATTTACTTTTTATGGAATTTATCTGGGTAATAAATTCGAGAATAAATATGGAAAAGATCCTGCTGAGTGTACAGTTGATGAAATAGTTGGTACCTGGATTTCTTTAATAGCTTTACCAAAAACAATCGGAATTATAATAATAGCATTTCTATTATGGAGAATTCTTGATATTATAAAACCGCTTCCCGCAAGAAACCTCGAAAAACTAAAAGGTGGCTTAGGAATAATGATTGATGATGTAATATCGGGAATTTATACTCTCATTATTATGCATCTTATCGTATATTTGCTCGGTAAATTTTAATCATATTACTTGATTTTTATGAAAGCATACATAATTACTATTGGTGATGAGATTTTGCTTGGGAACACTTTAAACACGAATGCAGCCTATATAGGTGAACAACTTTCTGAAATTAGCATACCTGTAATCAAAACAACTGTAGTTGGTGATGATAATCCATCCATTTTAAATGAAATAAAATTAGCTTCTGAAACAACTGATCTTATTATTACAACCGGTGGATTAGGTCCAACTCACGATGATGTTACACGTAAATCGATTGTAGATTTTTTTAATACTGAACTTGTTGAAAATCAGGAAGTCCTTGAAGATATAAAAGCAATGTTCGAGAAAAGGAAAAGAAAGGTTACAAACGTAAATCTTGATCAGGCAAAAGTACCGAAAATTGCTGAAGTAATAAGAAATCGATTAGGTACTGCTCCCGGATTATGGATTGAACATGAAAATAAAATATTTATTATTATGCCCGGTGTTCCTTATGAAATGCAGGGAATGATGGAATCAACTGTAATCCCCAAATTATCTGAACGTAAAGAAATTGAACAGAAAATATTTAAGAAGAAAATGATTTTAACAACTGGAATTCCAGAATCTACGCTTTATGAAAGACTTGGTGATCTTAATGAATTGTTGCAGGGAGGTAAACTGGCATTTTTACCAAATCAATATGGTGTTAAACTTAGAATTTCAGCTGAAGGTGAAGATGAAAAAGTAGTAAGCGAAAAAATGATGGAAATCGAACAGAAAATTAGAGCAAAAGCCGGAAGATTTATTTATGGTGTTGGAGAAGATTTACTGGAAGCAGTTATTGGAAAACTTTTAATAGAAAGAGAATTAAAAATTGCTACTGCAGAATCTTGTACAGGTGGTTTGATCGGAAATATGATAACAAATATTAGTGGGAGCAGTAAATATTTTGAACGCGGAATTATTTGTTACAGTAATGCTGCAAAGGTTGAATTGCTTAAAGTTGATGAAGATGTATTAGCAGAATTTGGAGCGGTAAGTCAGGAAGTAGCAATGCAAATGGCAGAGGGTGTTAAATCTACAAGTGGTGCAGATATTGGATTAGCTACAACCGGAATAATGGGTCCGACTGGGGCAACTACTGATAAACCGGTTGGTCTCGTTTACATCGGTTATTGTGATGAGAAAGTCTGCACAGCTAAAAAATTTATTTTTGGAGATGATAGATTGCTAAACAAACAGCGAACTGCTCAGGCAGCATTGGATTTTGCAAGAAGACAGCTTCTCGGAATTTCGGTGGATGATTAG
>JARRKF010000425.1:0-3760 GCA_037388405.1 Ignavibacteriaceae bacterium
ACACTATTTCATTTCCTTTAAATACATAACAAAATTTTTTCTACTATGGAAGTAAAATCTAACAAACAATATCATCCATAAATGCATTCTGCAGAACACATACTCAACCAAACCATGGTTAGGATGTTCAAATGTAACAGATCATTTAGTAATCATATTGAAAAGAAAAAATCTAAGTGTGATTATTACTTTGAAAGAGATTTGACAGAAGCAGAAATTAAAGAGGTCGAAAACAAAGTAAACGAAATAATCAATGAAGATTTGTCAGTTGAGGAATGTTTTTATTCGAAGGAAAAAGCATCAACCGCTTTCAATCTTTCAAAGCTTCCGGAAGATGCCGGAGACGTAATTAGAGTAATTAAAATCGGAGATTATGATTCATGTCCCTGCAGTGGATTGCATGTAAAACGTACACGGGAGATAGGGACATTTAAAATTATATCTACAAGTTTCGGGGAAGGTGTTCTTAGGATTAGGTTTAAACTTTTGCAAGATTAAATAAAAACCCACGACTGATATCGTGGGCAAGTTGAAATAAAAAATTTTATTACAGATTTACTACTAGAGTTAAAGAGAAAAGTGAATCTAGCTTTTTGAGCGGAACGTTAACAGTTCCAAGATTTGTTCCTTGAGTATTTATCAAGTCGATTGCCGTAAGAGCCGGATCATTTCTCCATAACAATTGTAAAGAAGGTTTAAGAGTGAATATTTCACTTATTTGTATTGGTAATGAATTAGTGAAATCTATTCTCACATCCTTAGTATTATCAAGGTTCCAGTCGGCAATAAAAATACTTTCGAAGTCTGTTGAAGATGTTAAGTTATACCAGAAATCGTAAGAGAAACGAACACCGGGGAAATTTGTTTTCGTAATCGGGTTTTCTACGACATCTTTTTGAAAAGTGTATGTAAAACTGTAATCAGTTTTGAAACGAACATTTTCGTAATCAACCCATTTATTACCGATACCAACGCCGATCAGTGTACGACTATCGATACCTGCAAACCTATTCCTTAGCCAGTCGATTCCGCCAAGAGCGTAAAAATATTCCGAAAAACTATAATCATAGCGACCACGTGCAAAATATAGTTCGGCAGTTTTTTCTGTGTTTGATTGTTCATCAACTCGGAAATTATTTTTATCAGGTCCAATCGCAGTGCGAGTTGTAAGTGTAGATTGAGTTTGTGTACCGCCAAGGTCAAATCTTAATTCAGAGTTAGTCCAGATGTGTTTTAATGTTGTGCCTAAGCCAAATGTGAATGATTCCGAGTTTCCGCCTATCCACAGTCCTGTCAATCTGCCTTCAAAGGACCATCCAAGTTTTTTAAAAGAACGGATATTATTAAAAACTTTATTGTGTTAGAAAACATTTTCTATAACTCCTTTTTGATTAAATTAATTAAGTATTTGAAACAAAATAATTAAACATTTTCCGGTAACATTAACAGTTTAAATGGTTATTTCGTTCCAAAATAGTCTGCAAAACTAAATGAATTGATAAATCCAATCAAGTTTTAGGATGAATTAATTAAGTGTTCATTTACTATAAAGCTCAATTAAAATATTTGCCCGGAATCAATTGAACTTGAGCGACGGGGTTTGTTAAATATATTTTTACAACCTTTTTCTTAACTTTGCTCAGACATTTTTATCAATAATTATAGAAAGGAAAATCAATTGAAAAATCAGTTCAAGTTTCATGTAGTTAGTATTATAATTTTATTTGCTGCATTAACGGCAGCACAGGATAATCCAATTCAGCTTTCTTTATTTAATCCGGTTCAGATAGTACCCGAAAACGAATCTGTAAGTGGTTTACGTTTAAATTTAATTTATACAAAAAATGTAAATGTAACAGGTTTTGATTGGGGTCTAGTAAACCACACCACGGGGAAACAGCTTGGAGTTCAATGGGGAGGTGTTAACATTACCGATGGAGGGTTTTCCGGTTGGCAAGCAGGCTTTGTAAATATTTCAAGGGGAAATTCAGTTGGGTTACAGACATCCTGGGTAAATTATCATGGAGGGTTCTTCAATGGACTTCAATTTTCCATTGTTAATTACTCTGCAACACTTAAAGGACTTCAGCTTGGTTTAATAAACATAATTGGTGAGGGCGGATTTTTACCAGTCTTTCCAATTTTTAATTTTGATTTTGATTAATCACACTTTATAAAAATGAAGTTTCATCATCTCTATTTTTTTCTCATTGCATCATTTGGTTTTATGATTGGATGCAGTACAAACACAGATGGGACTGATATCAAATCACCAGATAGTAAAATTGATCTTGGTTTTTTTCTTTCAGAAAAAGGGGAGGCTGGATATTTAATAGAGTATCTTGGCAAACGTGTAATAGATACTTCATATTTTGGTTTTGATTTTAAAGATCAGAAGCCTTTTGGACAAAACCTTGAGATTGTTAATTCTTCAACGTCTTCTTTTGATGAAACCTGGGAAACTGTTTGGGGTGAACAAAGATATATCAGAAATAACTATAATGAACTAAAGATTAAGCTAAAAGAGAAAAGTGAAAACGGAAGAACTTGCTTTCTTGTTTTCAGAGTTTTTAATGATGGAGTTGGCTTCAGGTGTGAATTTCCCGCGCAAGAAAACTTAAACGATGTTATCATTCTAGATGAAAACACTCAATTCAAATTAACAGGTAATAATACTTGCTGGTGGACACCCGCCGATTGGGATATTTATGAGCATCTTTTCAACACGACTCGCTTTACTGAAATTGATGCTTTATCAAAGAGATCACACAAAGCACTTGCACAAACTTACATTCCTGAGAATGCAGTAAACCTACCGGTTACAATGAAATCCGACGATGGATTTTACATCAGCATTCTTGAAGCTAACCTTACAAATTATGCTGATATGACTTTGAAAGTTGATAAAGAAAATCTTCTCTTTCAAAGTGAGCTTGTTGGGAATGATTCAGGAATAAAAGTAAATACCAAAACTCCCTTTCTAACTCCCTGGAGATTAATTTTAATTTCTGATAAAGCGACTGACTTGGTTAGCTCGAGAACTATATTAAATCTTAACGAACCAAATAAGTTTGATAATATCTCCTGGATTAAACCAACAAAGTATGTGGGTATCTGGTGGGAAATGCATCTCGGGAAGAGTACCTGGGATATGAAGAGTGGGAGGCATGGTGCAACAACCGAAAATGCAAAACGTTATATAGACTTTGCCTCAAAAAATAAAATTGGTGCTGTATTGATCGAGGGATGGAACACAGGCTGGGATCATTACCTAGGATCGGAAAAGCTGGATTATATTTTTGATTTTGTAACCCCGTATCCCGATTATGATTTAAAAGAAGTTGTTCGATATGCAAAAGAAAAAAATGTTCAGATAATAATGCATAACGAAACTTATGCCCATATTTTTCCTTATGAAGAAAGATTGGACACCGCCTTTTCGTTATACAAAAGTCTAGGCATTCACGCCGTTAAAACTGGTTATGTTGGACAGATCGTTCCTGATGGAGAATATCATCATGGACAGTGGATGGTTAATCACTATAGAAAAGTAATGGAGAAAGCAGCAGATTATCAAATTATGATTGATGTTCACGAACCAATAAAACCGACAGGATTACGACGAACATATCCAAACCTGATGAGTGCTGAGGGTTTGAGAGGACAGGAATTTAATGCCTGGTCTCCCGATGGTGGAAATCCTCCCGAACATTTGACAATTATTCCTTTTACCAGAATGCTGGCGGGTCCAATTGATTAC
>JARRKF010000426.1:0-2457 GCA_037388405.1 Ignavibacteriaceae bacterium
GAAAAACTTTACAACAACTTAACAAACATCTACAAATATGATGGAGTGGGTGACAAGCATATTGAATACATCGATGATATAGCAAGTCTTTATCAGAATTATCGTGATGCATTCATTACTCTCGCTTCTGAATACGATAAAGCAGGGAAGAAAGAAAAAGTTAAAGAAGTTTTAGATTTTATGGATGAAAAACTTCCCGAAGATCAACTTCCATATTCAAATGAAGCGTTGTTAAACAAGTCAGATAGTTTGTACGATAAGAATTTATAAGTCAAATTACTCTGTAGGGGCGAGTCGTTGACTCGCCTTTTTTCTATTTGCTTTCATTACCAACAAACTCAACTGAAGCTGGTCGACCTTCAGAATCCCACAGAAGATGATATTTAAAACTGCAAACTTCGAGTCTTTCAGGAACTACCTTGACAAGAATGTATTGAGTATCTCTGTCAGGATAAAAGACTTTCCATCCTTTTTTCCAGTATTTTGCTTTTAGTTCCGGATCATTTACAAGTTGTGCCTTACCGGAAACGTTGACATAACTATAAGTCTTACTATCGTAATAAAAGACAACTACGTTTGGGTTATTTTTAATCTGTTTGACTTTTCTGCTGGTTGGAAACGTACCAAGCCAGATAACCCAGTCATCCTCCGGTGGAAAAGGTGCCATTTCTCTTATACGAGGATTTCCTTCTTCATCTACAGTTACAAGTGTGCGGCATTGTGCTGAATCCACTATTGTTCTGGCGTAAATAAGTAGACTGTCTCGGGATATCTCCCTCTGTGGTGGAAATTGACCTTGCTGAGCAATTAGAGAATTTGTGAAAGTCAGCAGAAAAGAAATTAATAAAATATTTTTCATTTAGCCCTCCAAGTATAGTTGAAATATTTATTTTCAGAAGTTCTGTTTCGGAAGCGTAATACAGTAAGTGATCTATGTCATATATTCAGAATTTATACTTCATGAATCTTATTTTTTTCTAACTTAGAAAAATTTTTCTCCAACTTCAATTAATTCATCTCAAAAATCAATAATAAGGAGGTAGTTGACAGACTATAAAAATTACTACAGGGGAATTGGGCAATATTTAGCTGTTTCGAAATGGAATAATATCTACTATTTTAGCCGGCAAAATTTCAACTTAAAAAATGGGAACAAAATGATTAAAAGAATTTTTACTGTCGTATTTCTTATCTCTTCATTTCTCCTAGCGCAGAATGATGAAAAACCAATAGTAAAAGCTGAACGTGAGCGCTTTGAAAAGATGCAGGAACTTTCAAAAGTTACATATCCGGGAGATTCTAAAATTGACGTTACTTATTATGGTTTGAATTTAGCAATAACAACAAATCCTAATAATCTTTCCGGTAATGTTATAATAGGTGTAAGAACAGATACTACATCAATTAACACATGCTTTTTAGATTTAAGGGATTTTCTGGTTGTTGATTCGATTTTAATTAATGGAATGGCAACAACATACACTCATTCCAACAATATCATAAATATTGATTTGGATCATACTTATGTTCTGGATGAACCATTTACATTAAATGTATTTTACCATGGTCTTCCGGGTTCAACTGGTTTCGGTGGATTTTATTTTCATACGCATGGAAATCCTCAGGTTCCAACAATCTCAAGTTTAAGTGAATCATATAGCGGACCTTATTGGTGGCCACAGAAAGATACTCCGGCAGATAAGGCTGATTCTTCGGATGTCTGGATAACCGTTGCTGATAATTTAATCCCTGTGTCAAATGGTACTCTGGAAAGTATTACAAGCAACGGAAACGGAACACATACTTATCATTGGAAAAACCATTACACGATTGCCAATTATCTTATTTCTCTTGCTATAACAAATTTCAGTGAGTATGACACTTACTTTCATTATGGGCAGAACGATTCAATGATTATAACTAATTTTATATATCCGGAACATCTTACTAACTCTGTTAAAAATGCTTTGGATGAAACTGCAAACATGATTAGTGTTTATAGTGATCGTTATGGAATTTATCCTTTCCTGCAGGAAAAATATGGACATGCAGAATTCGATTGGGGAGGAGCGATGGAACATCAGACCTGCACTTCGATTGGAGGTAATGCAATTTATAGTGAAATCATTGCTCACGAACTTGCACATCAATGGTATGGTGATATGATTACTTGTAAAGACTGGCATCACATCTGGTTGAATGAAGGTTTTGCAACCTATTCCGAAGCGGTTTATGTAGAGGCAATAAATGGTCAAGCAGCATACAATAATAAAATTGCTGGAGAAATGAATTCTGCAAAAACAGCACAGGGAACAATATGGGTCCAGGATATAACAAATGAATGGGAAATATTTAATGGTGCACGTTCTTATTCAAAGGGTGCGTGCGTGCTGCATATGTTAAGAGGAGTTGTTGGTGATTCAACGTTCTTCCATATTATGCGCGCATATTCGGATG
>JARRKF010000426.1:2526-4570 GCA_037388405.1 Ignavibacteriaceae bacterium
CATATTCGGATGCTCCAAATTTGAAATATGGTGTCGCAACTACGGAAGATTTCCAGCAAATTGCTGAAGATGTTTCGGGTCAGGATCTGGATTACTTTTTCCAGGAATGGATTTATGGCGAACATTATCCAAAATATACAATTGGATGGAATAAAACTTTAGCAGGTGGAGATATTTATGATATCAATCTAAATATTTATCAAACTGTGAATAATAATCCATCTTATTATACAATGCCTGTGCAAATTAGATTCAATACATCACTTGGTGATACTACAGTTACACTCTTTAACAATGCGCAGACACAAAACTTTCAGTTTCAGATTATAGGGAATCCACAATCAATAGTTTTCGATCCCGGCAACTGGATTTTAAAAGACTTGCAAGGAATCACAGAAGTCAATGATTTAAGCATTCCGATTCAGTACAATTTAAAGCAAAATTATCCGAATCCTTTTAACCCTACTACAACTATTGAGTTCAGCTTACCCCAAAATGGTAATGTAACTTTGAAGATATTTAACATCCTTGGAAAAGAAGTTGCAACTCTGGTAAACGGACCGGTTGAATCAGGAGTTCACAAAATAAATTTTGATGCATCTACGCTTAACAGTGGTGTTTATTTTTATAGAATTGATGCCGGAAGTTTTGTAGATACTAAGAAGATGATTCTTTTAAAATAAGACTCATTAATTTTTCAATTAAAATTAAAGGCGATCTTTCAATCGCCTTTTTTAATTACCAAATAAATATATTACTTTTATGGTGTTACCGGAGCTACCAATACAGGTTCATCAAAGTCTTTGAGATTCAGAATTCTTTTTATCTCTCTGTGATCCTCATTTTCAGCTTTCTTTATTTGATAATAAATATCTGAAATGTAAGATGAAATCTCCTCTTTTTTCCTCAAATGGGATCTAATAGATTCGATATCAACTAACGCAGCCGAAAGATGTTCATCAATATTCTTTAAATACTTATCAATCGATTTTTTCTGACCTGCTAAAGTATTTATAGTAATACTGGCAATGTTGTTATTTGCATATTCAATGTTCTGCTGAATTTTATCTAGTTGATCTGTCAAAAAGTCTTCATTAAATGAAGGTTCTTCGGATAAATAATAAATCACCTTTGCTGCTTCGGAAGAATGATTAAGGTTTAAAGTCAGCAGAGTTGAGTAATATTTTATCAGATTGTTATCCGGTGTACTATGAGAAAATGTATAACCGGATAGTAAACTTATGCTAAAAATAAATATAAATATGCTTAATGTCCTTTTCATTATTAACCTCCTTAAGTTTTCTTAAATAAACTTGTAACTCTCATTGTTAACCTTTTATCTGTAAATTATTTTCAACCGAAAAAGCATCGGTTCTGTATCTTACCAGATTTTCAGCAACACTTTTTTGAGTTTCTGTTTTAACGTTACCCTCAAGAATCACATTCCCGTTATTTACAATTATATGAATCGGTGGATTTTTCTCATACTGTAGACCGTAAAACATAGGATTATTATAAATAAGTCTTGCTACTCGTATCCCAAATTCACCGGGTCCGAATGTATTTTTCAGATTATTCTCAATCATTTTTACACCAGGTACTTTTTCTATTTCTGTTTGATACTGATTTTTAAGCCATGGTTCATGAACCCAGCCTTTTAATGTTACAACTCCATTGCTGCTGCTTACACTGAGCCAGTCAAAAACCGTATAGAATAGATTTGATTGAATCTTATCCATAATTGTACTAATCAGAACTGAATCGGGAATATTGGTATTCTTCAATTTCACATTATTTACAATCGAATAATTTTCATCAACGGAACGTGCATCCTGTTCCGCTTGCTGTCTATCGAATAAAGTTGGGACGGTGCCCGATAAAATAATTTTATCACCTGTTACTTCTACTTGAATATTATCGTTCGTCAGCAGCTTATCCTGAATAAGCTTGTATTGAACAAAAATTTTCAAATTACTTGGTGATGATGCATTTTCTACACTTTGGGCGAGTTAATAGGTAGAGAATAATGCAATAAGAATTAAGG
>JARRKF010000427.1:0-5790 GCA_037388405.1 Ignavibacteriaceae bacterium
TCTCAGATTTACTTCAACTCATTCTCAGATTTTTCTGATTTCTTATAGATAATTGAAACACTAAAATTGTTTAATTTATTTAAACCTATAATGTTGAATTTTCATACCTGCATCATATTACTTTACTGCTGTCGATTGAACTTAGACCCACTTATTTTTACATTGTAATCGCGTTGATGTAAACATTATGCTGTTCTACTTTTAATTGAGCTTATTACCGGTCGGAAGGTCTTACTAACTGCAGTTTTTTAATTATAAGACAGGTATGACCCCAATTCAAAATAAGACAAGTTCCCCGGTTTAATTTAATACAATAAAATGATATCAGGATTAGAAAAATCAGGGAATGTCAGGTGAGTAAGTGAATACGTTTAATTATAGGTATTATTATAGTTTGTAATTGTAGAACGTCATTAAAAATTCCATTATTTAATTGAAGGTATAAGAATAGTTAATAAAATAAATTTTAGGAAGCTTTATGGTTAAAATTAAAATAGAAAATGATAAAATTTTGTTCGAGGTACAGGGTTGGGATAAACTATGGTCATTACGAAACCAATTAGAAATACCTTTAGCACATATTAATAATGCTTATGTTGATACCGAACCAGCAATGGGGTGGTTCCAGGGATTAAAATTAGCCGGCACAGATTTACCAAATCTATTCAAAGCAGGAACATTCTACCAAAAAGGAGAATTGGTTTTCTGGGATGTCAACAATCCGAAGAATACAATTGTGGTTGAATTAAAACACGAGAAATTTAAAAAATTGATTGTTGAGGTAGAAAATCCGGACGAAGAAGCAGAGAAAATAAACGGAAGCTTAACGAAAAGTAGTTAATTAAATAATATATTAATTGTACCTCAACGCTTCAATCGTATTTAAAATTATAGATTTGTAAGCAGGATAAGTACCGAAAACCACACAAATCATCACGTGCTATAACCAGTGCCTCAACACCGACCCCTGAAATATCCAAGCTTAAGCAGAATTATTTATTCTCGTTATTATTTACAACTTGAACAACCTTGAAGTCTCTAAATGATAAGCCCCCTAATGTGTAATCCCGGCCAATCTAAATAATGAATTTTAAGCTTTATATCTAATAATATCTCTGTTCATTCAATGGGGTATGGTTTCTCCCTTTAAATACCAACCATTGCTTTTTTAAACTAAAAACAAAGAAAAGTCCCGACCGAACTGGTCAATCAGGATTTTTACTTCAGGGTTTGTAGCAGGGGGCAGAACAGCCCCAAAATTAACTCTGCAAAACAATATCCTTTTCATAGTGCATCTTGTGCACACGCACAATGAGTTTATCCATCATTAAGTAAACAAATTATATCAAATCCAATTGAATATATATAAGGCGTGTGATGCTGTATTACAAAATTTTTATCTGCCTCTAATTCTTAATATAAATCCCAAACACTATGGCACAAAAAGATAAAAGCGTGATGGCTATAGATATTTTAAATGCAATTGCTGCATTTCTGGTTTCATGTGCAATACTTAAAAAATGATGAGAAATTAAAATAAGAAGGACAATAATCAATAATAAGATGCTATTTATCACATTAAGCATATTGTTATTGAATAATATTAATACAAGAAGAATAAATCCCGCGATGCGAATTCCTAAAACGATTATTGCCCCTATGTTTAATCCATATATATTGGGTATCGTGCTATAGCCGTATATTTTATCACTTTTAAAATCATAAAAATTCGCAGTCGATTGATTGCCTGCAGCCGTAAAAAAGACAAAACAAAAAAGTAAGATGTATTTGGAGTTTAAAAGATTTGTATCAATTTGAGCAACTCCAATCATAACCAGCATAATCATAATAAGCCCAAAATTGATTGTGCCCCATAAACCGAGGCCTTTGGTTTTCCAGTTATATAACATTCCGGTGATAACTGCAAAACCTCCTATAACAGGCAATAAAATTTTATCCGATAAACCAGTAATCATCATTCCGGTGATCGTGAGAATTATTGCAAAAGAGAGGCCATCCTTCAGGGATATTGCACCAGAAGGCAGCGGTCTGTTTTTTGCGCCTAATTTGTCTGCCTCAAAATCATAGTAATCATTTAAAGCACACATTCCTGCGGTCCCGAAAATCCCGGCACTCACCGGAATGAGAATATCTAAGTGTAAAGCTCCATTACTTGCAAAAAGGTAGCTGGTTGCAACAGAGAAAAATGAGAAAAGAAACGCTTCGGGAAAGCGTGCTAGTTGTAAATATTTTTTCGCCAGCATAATTCCCTCAAAGTCATCAAAGAATACAATTTATAAATGTTTTTGCTTGGAATTTGTTTATTACAGGATTTTTTCAGCTCTTGATTAGATTACATTATTACCATCTTGAAAACCATTTCGCTGTCCGGTTACTATTTAAAATCAAAAACCCTCTCATTAGAGAGGGCTTTTAATTTTAGTATCGGGAGAGGCCGGGATTTTTTATTTTTAGTATCGGGAGCAGTCCGCCGCGGCGGATTGAACCTGCAACTCTCTGGTTATGAGCGGATTATCAACTATAGAAGAATTTGATACAATAATGGATTTTATCAATCAGAGTTTTGTAAGAGATGGCAGCACTATTGAAGATGGAGAGCCAGTATCGCCAACACCGAAAATGAATAAAAGGGGTCTGTGTTTTAAACCGACCCCAATATCAGATAAGTTAATTATATCTGAATAAAGCTTAGCCTAATTTAAGGTAAACTTCAAATGACCCCCACCACCAGGATTTTGAACAAATATTATTTGCATCTGGTGTGAACCTCCCTGGGAATCTATCACCGTGGCATATCCGGTACCTACTTGGGCATTAATACTAGGATCCGGATAAAGCTGTGTAACACAGATTTCGAATCCGCACGGATCAGGAATACATGGGTCGTAACAATATTCTTCAACTGCACCGGTGAATTTTGTATTCAAATGTCCTGTGCCTTCGTAGTATTCGCCAGTACCATAGTCATAGACGAATGCATAAGCCTGGTTGCTGTTTAACTTAACCGAAAGACTTCCATTTGGATTCTGCCGCCAAAAATCATTATTTCCAAACGCAGCATCAAAAAAGGCAATTTGACCACTGACTGGAAAATTAAGGAAGAAACCGGGGGCAATCTCAACAGGAGCCCACACAATATCATTTTCGATAAAGATACCGAAACCATTGATGGTGGGTTCAAGGAAGATGGAACCCTGTCCGTCATTCCCATTTAAAGCACGGGCCATGTTTATGTAATCGGAGGGCTGTTTTGCCAATGACTTTTGATCATTGCTAACAGGTTGAGGGTCGGATACATTCTCATTACAGGCAGAGAATGTAAAGATGGATAATAGAATTATCCCAAGAAATAATTTGAAACTTTGCATAGTAGTTCCTTTCTTTGGAAAGAGCAACAATTGTTAGAAATTAATTATTAGTTTTAAGGTTCTAATAATTGGGATATTAAATCAATCAGTCAAAGGGATGAAAAAGGTATTAATACTTTGAAAGGAAATAGGGGCTGCAGAAGAGTCCGCAAGATCAACCGAACCAACTATTCATTAAACATTAAATTCATTCAGAAGTTTAGTCATAAGGATAAAATAAGTAATGGACAGGATGTTAAATTAGTTGGTAGAATTTTATAATAAAATAGATCGCTCTTCGTTGATAAAAAGTAGTTACTTTTTTGGTTACTTTGCTTTGAAATTCTGAATTAGTTACCCGATTGGTTACTCTAAAAAGTAGTTACTTTTTTAGTTACTTTGCTTTGAAATTCTGGATTAGTTACCCGGTTGGTTACTCAAAAATGCCGAGGCTCAAGCATAAAAAAAGTGCAAAAACTAATTGTTCTTGCACTTACTTAGTAGCGGGGGCAGGACTTGGACCTACAACCTTCGGGTTATGAGCGGATGACATTTAATTCCTTCTCATGAAATTACCTCTCATTTGAATTCTTTTTGATCGCTTCTCAATAGTTATAGAGCTTGGAAAGGATAAAATCCAATGTTCTTAGCTAAACGTTCCAACGGTATCTATGCACACCTAAGAAGTGATGACTTGAGGAATACCGTTGAAAGGTTGGAATAAAAAACCCCAGCCTATGTTATTGAGCAGGGTTTGGAGAAGTTGATAGAAATATGTACGGCACAGTGGATTTCTAGTAATAAGAATTGAATATTAAACTGTGTCTGTTAAATTAATTTATAGTTTATTTTATTCTAAACAAAAGTTATTAATTCTCGTTTGGCAGCAATGAAGCTTTCAACAAAGTTATACATACTATTTATACTAATAAATTTGCTAACTTGTGTACAAACGCATTCACAAGATCAATATAGTGTTGAGGGTTTTGAGGTCCATGAAGTAGATAACTCTATCTTCACAGGTGACAAATTCTGGAGAGGTGCTGATGGTGCAGCATCAATTGATCTTGGAAACGAAAAAGTACTTTGGTTATTCAGCGATACATTCATTAATGTAAATGGTACAGGTATACGAAGTAATTCAGTAATGATCAATAATAGTATTGCAATTCAGCAAGGCTATGATTTGGAGAACGCTTATATGACATTTTACTGTAAAGGATCACAAAAAGAACCGAAATCCTTTTTTGAACTTCCAATTAGTAATTGGTTCTGGACTGGTCATGGAGTTATGGTAGAAGATAAATTAATAGTTTTCTTACTTGAAGAGAAAAGTACTAAAAAAGGCATTGGTTTTGAAGCTGTTGGTTGGTACGTAGTAATAATTGATAATCCAATTGATAACCCACTGAATTGGAAAATGAAATACATAAAAGGCCCGGAAACATTTGGTGTTATAGTTGGGTCCTCAGCAGTTTTGAAGGATGATAGTTATATCTATTCATATGGTGTTAAAGAACCTGCTACTCACGAGGTCTATCTTTTGCGATTTGAAATAAACAAACTAATGAATAATATTATAAATGATATTGAATGGTGGGTAAATGGCAATTGGGAATCCGGAATAGACTGTGAACCTAATTCCTCATATTTATTTATTGGTCAGACAGAGTTTTCTGTACATTATCAAAAAGACATCAATAAATATCTTCAAATACAAACCTTTGGTTTTGGTCAGGCAAACTTAGGTTATCGGACTTCGGATCATCCAGAGGGACCTTGGTCTGAACCCGTCATTTTTTATAAACCACAACTACAAGATCAACAAGATTTTGTTTATTCAGCAAATGCCCATCCAGAACTGACCGCAGATGGAATATTAATAACGTATAATATAAACAATGGAGATTTTGGAAAACTAGTAAGTAATGAAAACATATATTTCCCAAAATTTGTGCAAATTATATTTTGATATAGCATTATGTAATCAAAAAACTTGAGAAGTTGAACAAAAATTTTCAGTTAAATTTGTTGATTATCTCAAAGTGCTTTTTCAAGAATTCAATAATAATTAGTGTACTCTTTGCTGATAAAAAGTAGTTACTTTTCATTAGTACCTGATAAGTTGATCTGGCTCTGAGAAATGTCTTCCCGTTAAAACAATAAAGCCTGAATACTCATTATATTCAGGCTTTCTTAGTAGCGGGGGCCCCGCCTCCAGATATTTAATACAAAGCAGGCGGGGTAAACAGGACCGCAATTCCTGTCCGGTTACTATTTAAAAATAAAAACCCCGACCACACGGCCGGGATTTTTTATTTTTAGTAGCGGGGGCAGGACTTGAACCTACAACCTTCGGGTTATGAGAGAATTTTCAATTATTTCAATTCAAAGATTTAACTAAAAGTAGTTACTATTTTAG
>JARRKF010000428.1:0-3322 GCA_037388405.1 Ignavibacteriaceae bacterium
TTCGATGGATCAGCAAATTGCAAACCGACATAATCAATACGGAGATCGTTTTCATTGTATGAAAGGTCTAGTTCATCTAAATCAGGAATAAATCCATTAATTTTTAATTGCTTCTCCGGCTGACTGAATAGAGAAACATTACTGATTACTACCTGCGGAGCGGTGGGATCATCTTTTATACTGTTCGGGTTAAACATAATAAACCCATCACGACTACCGAAAAGCATTTCGCCGGTTGAGGTTCTACAGGCACTATTAGTCCAAAATCTGTTTCCGTTAAAATTTTCAGAGATGAGATAGTTTTTAATTCTGTGAGTTTGTGGATTAAACTTTGATAATCCGTTGTCTGTTCCAATCCAAAGATTGCCTGAATCATCTTCTAATATAGATTCTACTTGATTATTGACCAGGCCGTCTTTTTCGGTAATGTTATATACAGAAATTTCTTTCTTTCTGTCAAACAAATGAAGACCGCTGTCATAAGTTCCAATCCAGAAATTCCCTTAAACTTATTAAGACCGCCTATATTTATCCCAATCCATAATGTACCTTTTCTATCTTTAAGTATTTGCAAAATTCCGTTACTGCTTATACTTTTTTTATTCTTTGGATCGTGGACATATCTAATAAATTTTCCGGAACTTTTATCAAATTTATTAAGTCCGCCATTGGTTCCTAACCATAGAATATCTTTTCCGTCAGGCAGGATATACGTTATCGTATTATTGCTGATTGTTGTGGAATCATACGGATCGTTTGAGTAAAATTTAAATGTCCCTTTCGAAGGATTAAACTTTCCCAGTCCTCTGACATCAGCTCCAAACCATATTGTGTTGGGGTCTTCAATGTACAAACCGCGAGTACCATTATTTCCAGGATCGAACTTATAATGATTAAATTTATTTGTAGAGCGATTAAAACTATAAAGCCCATCGTCGGTTGTGAACCAGATAACTCCTGACGGATCTTCCGAGATACTCCGAACAGTGTTAAAATTATCCCTTTTGGGGTTCGCTGGATCATAAGTATAGCGTTTAAATTTTTGCTTTTTAGGATCCCATTTATTCAATCCGGCAAGCCAGGTCCCCACCCAAATAATTCCTGATTGATCTTTATAGATGGAATTAACAAAATTACCACTAAGACTATATTGCACATTGGTGTCGGATTTATACATTTTGAATTGCTCATTCTCCGGGTCGAAACAAACCAATCCCTGATTACACTCGTTAGACCAGAAACCACCACCCCATATAAATCCTCGCTCATCTTCTACTAATGGTCCAATATCATTTTCCTTCGTATACTGAAGTGAGGGTTTTGGTTGATAATACTTGATCGTATTTAGCAGTGAATTAAACTTTGCTAATCCCTTTGAATGTGCTATCCAGATAATTCCATCAGCAGCCTGAAAAAATGAATTTATATTGCCAAGTTCTGAGTTCATTTTGAATTCAGCATTCATTTTTAGGGTTTCTTTTTCAGGATCAAAAATCATTATTTTATTCTTGATTCCCACATAAAGATTTCCTGTCAGTGTATCTTCAAAAAGTGCTCTCACTAAAGTTGGTGAAGAGTAAATCCGTTTGAAGCTTCCGGTTAGACGGTCAAATAATTCCAGGGAATTATTTGTACCAATAAACAGCCTTCCTTCTTTATCTTCATATATAGTCCGAACGGATTTTGAAGTCACATTTGTCGAACCATCGGTATTATAAATATATCTTTTAAATGTCTCGTTATTGCGGTCAAACTTATTTAGTCCTATGAGCGTTCCTACCCAGAGCGTTCCGGTGTGGTCCTCATAAATTTTAATTATCTGCCCACTGCTTATACTTTGAGAATCATCCCGGTCAGGTTTATATACTTTCATATTATAACCGTCATATTTTACCAGACCACTTTGTGTACCAAACCATAAATATCCAAGATGGTCCTGCAGAATGCAGCGTACACTATTTTCCGGTAAGCCGTCTGCTGTTGTTATGTGCTCAAAGACAGGCTGGGGCCAGTTTGTAGTTTTATCTTTGCTCTGTGCAAGAATATCTGAATTTAATGAAGACAGGATAAGAGTAAAGATGCAACAGTAAACCAGATGTCCAATAAAATTCTTATGGAATGTTCGAATAATTTGAATCCTTCAATTTTCAAATAGAAATTGGAGAATTAATAAATCATTTCCAAATGTTAATTGATTGCCGTGGGCAAACAAAAAAGCCCAGCAATTGCTGGACTTAAATAATGATTTAGATAGGTAAAATTGTTCGAGGTAGGCTATTATACTACCACTTATATTTGGGTGTCGTAAATTTTTTAAGTGATATCTTCTTTTTTCGTGCTTAAAAGTAGTAAAGATATTTTATCTTAAGCACAGAAGCTCTTTCAGTAACGTGCAATTTGCATGGCAGTAGGTTACCCATTGAATCAAACCTGTCGCTTCTGTCTCTGAAATCATTAAATGCAAAATATACCCAGCTCTTAGGAAGAAAGTTCCAGGAAAACAAAACACCAACAATCATACTTTCCAGCTTATCAGATTCTGATGAAAAAACATTATCAACATACACTCTTAGATTAAGATCGTTAACGGGTTTTAGTGAAACAAACGGACGTGCATTGTATGTTATTGCTTCAACATTGCCATCAGGATTACCTTCAATAAACATATCATAAGAAGTTCCGAGCTCAAGAAAATCCAGAGTGTTCCAGTCTATACTTGTACCTAACCATGAATAAAAAGCAAGATACTCTCTTGAAAAGTTATAAGTCCGTTCATAACCGCCGTACAGGTTTCCGCTCCATTTAGGAGAAATGTTATACCACGAACTAAAAGTTAAGTCGTAGTAATTGTATTCAACCCCATCATCTTTGCTTTTTGCAAGGGAGGTGTTTATTTCATATCCCCAATTATCTCTTAGCTGCATTGTGCGTGCATACGTAAGCCATTTATTTGTTGAAAATGTTAAACCTGCTGATCCGGCATAATCGCCTTTTGAGTTTTCAATGGATCTTGCAAACTGGTAGGAAAGCTGCCAGTTGGATTCCCTGAATGCCCCATCAATATCAATAACACCGTAAGTATTGTCTTTTGTCTGCTTACCTACGAAGAGCAATCCTATTGATGAATTTCCGAAAACCTGTTTTTTAATTCTGCCCGATCCGAAGTGAGCACGATGTTCAACCGTATCCACATCATCTTCATTCCTGTAGTTAACCTCATCAGTCATAGCCAAAAAACCGCCGTATTCCCAATCACCAAGCCTGCCGAAAGCTTTTGTTCCAACAATTAACGGGACCCTCTTTCCATCGGGCAAGAGTTTTC
>JARRKF010000429.1:0-4024 GCA_037388405.1 Ignavibacteriaceae bacterium
ATGTAAATCCGATTGGTCCGCGTGGTGTCTACGATGAAGCAAAAAGATTTGCTGAGGCTTTAACTATGGCTTATCATCGTTATCATAATGTTGAAACTAGAATTGCAAGAATATTTAATACTTTCGGTACAAGGATGAGAGTAAAAGATGGTAGGGCAATACCAAATTTTATAATGCAAGCATTAAATAGTGATCCAATAACTGTTTACGGTGATGGTTCACAAACGCGAAGTTTTTGTTACATATCAGATCAGGTAGATGGATTATTTAAATTACTTATGTCTGATGAAGACGAACCAGTGAACATTGGTAATCCCGAAGAAATTCCGGTAGTTGAAATCGCTAGAGAAATTATTTCTTTAACAAACAGCAAAAGCAAAATAATTTTTGAAGATTTGCCGGAAAATGACCCTAAAGTTCGACAGCCGGATATTAGTAAAGCTATTAGAATATTAGGCTGGAAGCCAAAAGTAAAAAGGGAGGATGGATTGAAATATACGATTGAGTACTTCAAAAAGTTGAACCAAAAATAACTCACCCTGGTTAGTAGGAAAACAAAATTACTTCTGAATCTATAAATAGATAATGAAAGAAAAATTCACTTCAACAATTGCTGGAGCATCAATTTTCATTTCCCTGCTGATGATCTTAAGTAGAGGACTTGGTTTTTTTCGTGAAATGATTTTTGCAAATAACTTCGGCCTTGAAAAGGTCTTTGACCTATACCTTGTTGGCGCAGTTTTACCAGGTACTATAAATATAATTATTTTGTACATAGGTCAGAATTTTTTTGTCCCTGCATTCCAAAAAGTCAATTCTTCAGGTACTGAAGACTCTCAGAAATATTATAATCAAGCTTTCATACTTTTCATCGGATTTGGAATAGTCCTAAGTCTGATTCTATATCTTTTAAGTGATGCAATAATAGATCTTTATATGCATTCTGCTTCATTTGAAAGCAAACTAACAGCCGTAAGGATATTCCAGATATTTTTATTAACTATTCCTTTCTCTGCTGGAATTTCTGTATTCTCAGCATTACTACAAACTGTTTTCGAATTTAAATATCCATCAATTTCGGTACTATTTTTAAATCTTTCTATCATAGTAATGTTAGTTCTTTTTACAAGTACAATGGGTATTTATGTAATACCGCTAGGCTATTTGATAGGTACCATTCTGCAATTCACTTACCTGCTGGTAAAATCTAAAAATTATTTTAAGCTAAATATTATTCCTCATTTAAAGCAGTTTTATCAATTAAAGTCAGTTGTTGGAACATCGATAATTTTAATAATTCTTATAGAATCAATCGGTCAGCTATACACAATTCTTGATAGATATTTTTATGGTTCAATAAGTTCAGGTGGAATCGCTTCATTAAACTATGCATACATAATATTTGTATTGCCGATATCAATATTCTCACTTTCTTTAGCAACAGCAGTATTCCCTAAAATTACAAAAGCGATTACTGAATTATCCAACAGAGAAATGGAAAGAATATATAACGAAAGTATATCAGTTAATATTTTAATCTTTATGCCAATCGCATTTTTATTTTTTTATTTTGGTGAACCTTTAGTTAAACTAGCGTTTGAACGTGGAAAATTCAGTGCGGAAAGTACTCAAGTAACATACAATGCGTTAAAATGCTATTCAGTCAGCATTGTTTTCTACTCGGTATATTCAGTACTTACAAACATTCTGAATGACAAAAACATTATCATGCAATTCATCTTAATAATTATTTTTGTTCTGGTATACTTCCTGAATTTACTGTTGATGAAGCATAAGTCTTTAGTTCTGTTTGAAAGTGTACTGCAAAAGTTGAATTTAAATGGTTTAGTAAAACTGACTTAAAACTAACCGTCAATTTCAAAATGAAATAAATAATGGAATCAGATTTTAGAAAAGAACTTTACAAGAAATATGACTCTGCCTTTAAGATTCATATTTCTGATTTTGATGAAAAGTCTATCCGAAAATATTGGAAATGGAATGATATAAAATATCTTCCTTTAATTTCAGGCTTTTCAAAAAATGTAAAAATATTGGAACTTGGATGCGGACGTGGTTATTTACTTGAGTATCTAAGAAAGCATGGATTCAAGAATTTAAAGGGAATTGATATTTCTGAAGAACAAATAAACATTGCAAAGAAAAAAGGTTTTGATGTAAAGGTTTTTGATGCAATTAATTTTTTAAATGGAAGTAAAGAAAAATTCAAAGTAATATTCGCATTGGATTTTATCGAACATTTTCATAAAACTGAATTAATACAATTATTTGAAGGCATTTTTAACAATCTGGAAGACGGAGGATTATTTATCTTTCATACTCCAAACGGACAAACAATTTTATCCCCAAATCTGATTTATGGCGATTTAACCCATCTAACAATATTTACGCCCAATTCTGCTTTGCAAATTTTGAAAGTAGTGGGTTTTGATAAAATAGCATTTATTGAAACCGGACCAACCAGAAAAAATCTGAATGGTTTAATGCGTTTGATATTGTGGAAGATAATTAAATTTGGTAACAATATTAAGCGATTGGTGGAAACCGGAAGCACAGAAAAAATACTAACTCAGAATTTTATTGGTGTTGCACAAAAATAAATGATTGCAGACTTAATTTGAAAATAAATTCTTAATAATAACTTTTGAGCAATAATTATCTAAAAATATTTTATAATACTTTTCCTACAAAACTAAATTTTTTCATTATCTCCATCTTACTAAGTGTCCCTGCAATTCTTTTGGGCGATTGGAAAATATTTATCCTTCCTTTATTATTTTTTGCGATTTTGTATTTGGTTATTGGCGAACGATTTTTAATGGTATTTATTGTAGTAACATTATTTACTCTCGTAGGAGAGTTAAATGAGTCTCTTAGAGTTGTCGTTCATTTAGTTGATTTCGCTTTAATAGGTTTCTTATTTTTAAGAAAATTTGGTTTGAATTTTCAGGACTATCCTAGAGTACCAAAGTCAATAATATATTTTTTGGTATTGTTCTTTGGAGCTATGATCATTTCCTCATCTGTATCGTCGTATCCCCTTGCTGGTATAGGGACGATTATTCAACAATTGGCTTTTTTCGTAATAGTGTACGTTTTTTATTCTTTAATCAGTAACAAAAGAGATATTGAGAACTACATAATTGCTATAATATTAGTCGGTGTGATATTAGTATCAGTTTCACTTTCTACATTTTTTACACAAGGGTATGGAATAATTGATATAATTGCAAAAGATAGGGTGAGGATATCCTCCCTTTTATCAAATCCTGAGGCATTATCAAATTTTTACGTAGTCTCGTTTCCCTTTATTATCGCCTTTATTCTATTTACTAAAAAGGTAAGCAGCAAATTGTTGGGTTTTATACTTTTGATATACATAAGTATAGGAATAATTTTGACAATGTCCCGCTCATCAATACTTGCAATTCTACTCAGTACATCAATAATACTTTTTCTGCTTAGAAGAAAGATTTTTTACCGGTTACTGGTTGCAATCTGCGCATTGGTTCTTTTAACAGTTTTGTATGAACCTCTAAATGAATTTGCAAGTTTATTTTTAAGAATTGAAGAGGGGATGAGTGCCAGAGATCAATTATGGAATATGTCTGTGAACATTATTAGAGACAATCCAATTTTTGGAATAGGCCCAGGTGCTTACAAACATGTCTTTTTCAATTATTTACCTTTTATGTTAGATGAATTTTGGGGAAAAATAATGATTGAATTTTATAATATGACGGGGGGTGAAAATTTTTCTCATAATTATTTTCTCGTACTCTTTACTGATTTAGGTTTATTAGGAATTATTACCGCAATAACATTACCTCTTATCTATTTAACTATTGGAATAAAAACTATAAAAAAATATAGACCTGTAGGAGGATTGAAGTATCATTTGATAATAGCTTTATTTGCTGTTGGTGTAAGTGTTATTTTAAGAAACTTTTTTAATAGTATTGGCTTGATTTACTTAGGGGGAATAACAACTAACCTTCCTTTC
>JARRKF010000430.1:0-1717 GCA_037388405.1 Ignavibacteriaceae bacterium
CATAGGTTCTAAGAATCGACGATATCATTTCTTCATTAATTCTGTTAATGTCATACCCACTTTTCTTTAATCTTTTGGGAAATTGAATTAATATAACTGCGGCATTTGTAGGATTGATTTTCCATTCATTAACAGCTTTCTTGAAAAGCTCGGCATATTTTGAAATTGAAAGCTCATCTATTGTATCTGATGGTATACCAAGTTTTTTGTACCAAGCTTGCCTTTTCCAGAATTGTTCGGGAATCCAGGTTTTTATTTTTTCTATCCTGTCATCTGTAATTCTTTTTGGTGGAAGGTCGGTGTCGGGGTACATTCTATCTGCGCCGGGAAGTATTCTCTCAAATCCATTTGTTCCATCACTCAGAGCTTGCCGTGTTTCAGAAGGGATTCCCATTGTTGCTTCTTTAGCACGGATAATAATTTCATTAACTGCTGTCTGAATATCGTCTTCATTAGCCCAGACAATGATTAAAGTATCACTATCTGCTGCATTAACATTCTTCTTAATCCTTTGCCAGTCTGATGAAGTTATCGTATCCGTTCTGCTATCTGAATGAATCAGGTTTGGAATTGTAGTCAGGCAGGCAATTACCCGAACTCGGTCAGAAATCTCTTTAGCAAAATATGTGTCGGTTTGTGTCTGCCAGCGCAATAAATCCTTAAAACCTTTTAAAACAACACATCTTATTTTTAATTTTCTTTCAACGGCATTCTTCAATGGAACATAATGAGGTTTTTTAATCAACGAAGTTATATCGTAATCTTCAGCTTTGAATGTTTCGCTAGTGATCCCTCTTTTCTTAAGCTCTTCCCGCAACTTCAGAAGATTCCATTGACGCATCGCTTCGTTATGTGTTAAGAGTGGAATCATACTAATCTTAGGAACGCCTTTAATCTCAATCCGGGTTCCGCCATCAACACTAACGTTCACATCCTGTCTAGCTGCACCAATTCCTCTCCTTACTTTATGTGTGCTTCGTACAAGCTTCGCACAAATCCAGCCAACCTCTGCAAGTTCATAAGGAGTACGCATATCGGGACCTGTGACAGTTTCTATCAAAGGCATCCCAAGGCGATCGGTAAGATAAATTCTGTTGTGAGAAATATCGGCTACTTCTCTGCACGAGTCTTCTTCGATTGACATCTGAACAATTTTTACTTTTCTGTCTTTGTAAGGTATCCAGCCGTCAACAGCATAAATTGCTGTCCGCTGAAATCCAGTTGGAATGCTTCCATCAAGGTACTGCTTACGTGCAATGTGAAGTTCATCAACCAGTTTGCAGTTATAAAGCATTCCAATCCCAAGTGCGATATCAAGCGCATTTTCATTAATAAGAAATGGTGGAGTATCATCCATTTCATATGTGCAGACTGTGTTTCTGTTAATCCTGTAAATTATTTCTTTTTTAGTTTTGAATTCCATCAATGCAGTCCCATCATACTCACCAAGTTCAGAAAGAGTGGGACGCATATGTCTAAGTATTTCTGCATCATAATTTTCGCTGTAGATGCCGGCAGGACATCGGCAGAAAAGTTTTTTGTCTGTATAAAGTTGCTGATGAATTTCTAGGCCGGATTTAAAGCCGACTGTTCCATAGTCAGCTTCAGTCATTTCACCGAAGGGTTTAAAATTAAAATCTTTCATTTATATTTTTATAGTCGCAATTTTCGAGAAAAAATATTTCTAAAACAGTAACCTAATAAAGTTGCACATCTT
>JARRKF010000430.1:1723-4145 GCA_037388405.1 Ignavibacteriaceae bacterium
GAACAATCAAGCGACATAAAATATTGGGTGGGTGTTAATATGATATATCGCTTATTTCAATAATTTCTGCTTCGGGGTCGTGCTCGTGCAAATAGTTTATAAACTCCGGATTAAAATATTTTTGATGAGTTTTTTCAAACTCTTTCAACCAGTGCTCAACTTCTTCGTGACTTAATGAACTCTTTAAATAATTCAGCTTTTCTTTGTCATCAAAAATCCGGTAATAAAATAATTTTTTCTTTCCCATATTTCTTTTTTCTGATATTTCTTCAGAAATTGATTCTGTAATATTCATAGAAAAATCCCTTACAAAATTAAAAAATTTTTCCGCTTTTTTTCAGAATATCTCTTGCAATAATTCCCTTTTGAATTTCGTTTGTTCCCTCAAATATCCTGTTTATTCTTGAATCTCTGTATATTCTTTCGATCGGGAGTTCCTGTGAATAACCCATCCCACCGTGGATCTGTACAGCACGATCAACAATTTCATCGAGAGCATCGGAACAGTAGAGCTTGACCATTGCAGAATTTGTTGAGATATTTTTACCGAGATCATAATCGGTTGCTGTTCTGTACACAATGGATTCCATATTAAAAATCATTGTTGCCATTTCTGCAAGCATAAACTGCACTGCCTGGAAAAAGCTTATCGGATGATCGAACTGTTTTCGTTCTTTTGCATAATTTGTTGAAAGCTCAAGCAGCTCTTTTGCAACACCAAGACAAGCAGCACCAAGTCCTAATCTTCCCGCATCAAGGGTTTTCATTGCAACTAAAAAACCTCTGCCATCAGTACCCATTAAATTTTCTTTTGGAATGCGAACATTTTCAAAACTCAATGCATTTGTGGTGCTTCCTTTAATTCCCATCTTCTTTTCGGGTGGACCTGCTTTAAAACCCGGAGTATCTGTCTCAACAATAAAAGCACTAATACCTTTTTCTGTTCTTGCAAAAAGTGAAACTATACCTGCGATACCACCGTTTGTAATCCACAGTTTCTCACCATTTATCACCCACTCGTCACCATCAAGATCAGCTTTTGTTTTGAGATGAAACGAATCCGAGCCTGCTTGTGCTTCAGTTAATCCAAATGCACCAATTTTTTCTCCGCTTGCAAGCTGTGGTAAATATTTTTTCTTCTGCTCTTCACTTCCGCCAATATAAATTGCATTAGAACCGATTGACTGATGTGCACCTATAAAAGTTGCTGTTGCCATGCATCCACGTGCAATCTCTTACTGCATTAAACAATAACCAACTTCACCCATTCCTCCACCACCGTACTCTTCGGGGAAGGAAATACCAAGCAATCCAAGTTCGGCTAATTTTTTTATTAATTCATCGGGGATTTTAGCATCATGGTCCATCTTTGCAGCGATAGGTTTAATTTCGTTAGCGGTGAAATCTCTCACCATTTCACGCAGCATTTGCTGTTCTTCGGTAAGTTTAAGTTCCAACATCAGAAAAGGTTACTTTCAATTATTTAAAAAATTCTCCCCTGAGAAGTCCCCGTTCCAGTGGTCGAAGTTGTTTAGTTTCAAATAATATTCCACAAAGGGCAGGTAATTATTAGTCTGAAAAGCCTAAATTCGAGCGATTTCTAAATATTTCTTTTCAATTAATGGAAAGTATTTGCCGGGTTTTTCTTGGATGTGAGAAGGATATAAATGTGTTAACAAAGAATAATTAAACTATGCTAAACCGGCTCTCTCCTTATTTTATATTCAGTGGAAACAATTTATAAAAATCTCAAGCACTGTAGATTTTTCTTGAGTAATGATTTTAAATTAGTTGATACTTCTAACTTCTAATCATCTCGGAACAATAATTATTGACTCGACGCTTCTTGAAAATCTTCCAAGCAGGTATTTTATAAAATCACCAATGATTATTGCTGGCTTTCCTGTACCTTTTGTTATTACTCTGCACGTTAAAATTTTTACTTTCGATTGCCAGCTTATATTTATAGCCCCTCTTACATTTGGATTTAGGCTGTGAAGTTTTGCCCAGCCCGGACTTCTTCCGGGTTTCTGTTTTGCATCAATATAAAAATTATACTTCCACATTTTTTCATCGTGGGCAATTATTTCACGAAGAGATTTCTTTTCCGAACAAACCACCTGTATTAGTGTTTGCGTAGTTACCTCAAACGCTGTTAAAATTTTATTTGAATGCTAAGTAAAGGTTTTCCAAATGCTAAAGAAGTGTTCAAAGAAACATTATCGTCGTTTTTATTTTTATGAAGTTCCGGTATAAAATAACCAACCAATGCACCAAAGGCGTAACCGACTATTACGTCTGTCGGAAAGTGCCAATGATTGTCCACCCTCATGAAAGCTGTTACTGCTGGATAAACTGCGGCTCCGCACCAAATTAATAATTTCGCAGTATTATCATTTAAATATTCAGAAAAAACTTTTGC
>JARRKF010000431.1:0-3051 GCA_037388405.1 Ignavibacteriaceae bacterium
ATTTAACAATAACAAAGAGATGTTCGGCTATGAAAAGATAAAAGAGATATTCAAATCATCAGCAGTAAAATCATCCAGGGAAATAATATAAGAGATAAAAGCTTCTTACAAAGAATGGAATAACAATTCGGCACCTTCGGATGATATTACACTGCTTGTTATAAAAGTAAAATGATTTTTACTTTAATCCCGTTAATTCTTCTGCGATATTCCAAATACGTTTGCGAGCTTGTTTATCGTAAGCTTGCTTGTTAGCTGTAGATTCATTTTTAACATCAAAATATTTTCCGGTTACGCCTTCAAGTTCCCGTGAAGTTGCAAGATAAACTTCGGCGTCGGCGCCTGTTTGAGCATCTCCCCATGGTTTTATACCATGGTTTCGCACCATCTTTGTATCTAAATATGTTCCAGGATGGAGGCTATTAACTGTAACATTGTCATTCCTAAGTTTGTCTGCCAATTCTATTGTGAACATAATTAGTGCTAACTTACTCTGCCTGTAAGCTCTGGTTCCGTCAAAATTATTTTCCAGCATCAAGTCATCAAAATCTATTTTATGCTGCCCTGCGGAACTCACATTGACTATGCGTGAGGGGGAAGCATTCTTTATTTCCGGCAATAATAAATTGGTCAGCAGAAAAGGAGCAAGGTAATTAACGGCAAAACGCAATTCGTAACCTTCTTTACTGTATCGTTCATCGGACATGCCGGCTCCCGCATTATTTATAAGCACATCAATTGAATCATATTTTTCTTTCACATTTTTCGCCAATTGTCTGACTTGGCTTAAGAGCATTAGCCTTTGCAAGTTCCAGAGCAGTTAATTTGCCTATTCCGTCTGTAGCACCGGTAATCATTATTATTTGTTCATTCAAAGGTTTCATAAAATCAGTTCACTCCTTATCTTTTCCTATTCACAAAATTCATTATGTTTGAAATTGCTAATCTCAGAAATAATAATTTTTTACAACTTAAAAATATTTTTAGAGCGATTTAAGATTATTAAACCACTCTTAACAACTATTTCTTATCTACGAGTTTCATTGTCGATTTATTATACCTGGGACCAATGTTGGGATATTTTTTAAGAAGATTTTCTATATCCTTCAAATCGCTTTCGGAAAGTTCTACATTTACTGCTTCCGCATTTTCTTTTAAATAATTAACTCTCTTTGTTCCCGGAATCGGAATAATATCTTCACCTTGCGCAAGGACCCACGCTAAAGCTAATTGAGAAGGTTTGCATCCTTTTGAATTTGCGATCCCATTAAATTCTGCGGCAAGTTTTTTATTGTTTTCCCAATGTTCATCATCAAAACGCGGCATGGTATTTCGAAAATCATTTTCCGGTAAGTCTTCCCTTTTAACTGTATTGGTCATTAAACCGCGTGCAAGAGGACTAAACGGAACAACACTAGTGTTTAATTCTCTGCATGTTGGTAGAATCTCATTTTCGATATCTCTCGTAAGTAAAGAATATTCTCTTTGCAATGCAGAAACAGGATGAACCGAATTTGCTTTTTTAATCGCTTCCGCAGAAGCCTCGGATCAACCGATATCTCTGATTTTACCTTCTTCCACAAGTTTTGCCATTGCTCCAACGGTTTCTTCAACCGGGATTTTAGGATCAATACGGTGAGCATAATACAAATCTATCGTTTCAATGTTTAATCTTTTCAAACTTGCTTCAACAGCTGTTTTAATGTATTCGGGAGAACAATCTACATAAACACTGCTCATATCTTTAAACGAACCTCGATCATCTTTATATCTGAATCCGAATTTTGTTGCAATAAAAACTTTGTCTCTGTTGGGAGCTAAAACTTTAGAAACTAATTCTTCGTTGGTTCCCTTTCCGTACATATCGGCAGTATCCCAAAAATTGATTCCAAGATCTATTGCCGTGTGCAAAACTTGAATCGATTCGCTGTCATTTCTTACACCGTAGGCATGACTCATTCCCATGCAGCCTAAACCGACTGCAGATAGATTTTCTCCGGTGTTCCCTAATTTTCTGTATTTCATTTGATCACCCACTTAATTTTAAAATCACAAATTTTTGTTCTTTAATGTATTAAAAATAGTAAGAAATATGGTGACACTTTGATGATTTAGCTCAAAGCAGTTAAGTGAAGTTAGGAAGGATGAAATTCTGATTATAGAGAAGTTTTTTACAAATATTGTAACCTATTTACATTAAAAATATTTACAAACTTATTTTATCGGCTTACAAAAGGTAAATTATGATTCGAATTTCTCTGACTAAACAGACCCAAGATTCCATGAATCAACATATACAAAGGAACTAATAAAATTATTCTTTCTTTAAATATATTAAGTAAATTACCCGAAAGCAGTAAAGCATCTACTGCGTAAGCACAAATAATAATTATGGAAATTATCATCAGTGAATACTTTCCTATCTGAAAAGCGGAAAACCAATAATCATCTTTGTAGGATAATTTTTCCTTCTCTAAAACGAAAGGCCTTATTGCAAACAAGGCTAAAAACGCAATTGCCGAAGGCCCCATTGTAATAATTAAAATGGATGTTATAAGACCGAACATTACTTCAATGGAAAATGCGAATTGTAAATTTTTGTATTTCATAACGGTACTTAAAATTATTATAAAATAATGTTAATAATTTTTTATAATCTTCTATCCACTTTTATAATTGAGAGTAAATAAATTTTTCTATTTAGATAGAACTCACCGGTATGAAATCTTTTACTCCCCTTTTATTATTAATTAGAAGCTATGGAATTTTTTATCAGTTAGCAAGAAAAAAATTAAAAGCAAACTTTACAAAGCTTTTGGATATAAGCTTATAATGGTTTTAATTTCCATCCAAAAGATAAATTCTTCTTAGCATTTACGATACTAATCCAATTCGGAGTTAAGAATATTTAATTGCATCTTCTTTTATGCTAATTCTCAATGTTGATCTAAGCAATCCTCGGGAAAGGCTTGAAAACACAATATAATAATGAGATGAGAAATAATATTGTACTAAAGTTTTATAATTTAAAAGAAAATCGAAATCCCAAGA
>JARRKF010000432.1:0-1512 GCA_037388405.1 Ignavibacteriaceae bacterium
TTTGACATCACCGCTAAAATTAACAGCGATTACTTTGCCAATTACATTTGCCACAGAATTAAAAGGAGCTACATCCGCACCATCATCCTGAACCCAGCCCTCACGTCCGGCATAATTCCAGAGCCAGTATCTTGTCATCATGTGATTCATCTGGTATCTGTAAAAGAAATCCAGGTCACTTGAATAATTTGTATAAATTCCTTGCTGATGTGGTTCACTTGAAAATCTTCTTTTGAAAATAGGAAAATCACCGTACTGTTCTCTGTTAAGATATTTTTCTAGTTCGGGAAAAGTGTCTGGTTCATTCTCATTCATCGGTGGATTCTGGTTTGCCCTTATAATTACCATGGTAAAAGTCGTAAATCCAATCAAAACGAATATCGCTGACATAAAGACCAGATGCATGGTTGGCTTTTTCTTTTTAACCGAGTAATAAACAGCATAACCAAGTAAAGCTAGTATTACAAAGAAGACAAACATCTCTACATTATTATTATCCTGACCTATTGAAGTCATTATAGCTGGCAGATATTTTACAACTCCGGGGTATACTGCAAAAAGTGCTATTCCTCCAATAATAATAGGCATATAAAAAGAATTTTTGGTAAATACTTTCTTCCAAAAAATTCCCATTATTATAGCACTAACTGCAACAAACATCAGCTTGAACTTAGTATCAAAATCTTTGTATTGATCAGGTGAAGGGGCAGAAGTACTTGTTTGACCAGCCCACCAAATGAGTGCAATTAACAAAATTATTCCGGCATGAGCAAGCAAAATATAACCACTTTTTTTCAGTGCCAGATCGTCATCAACATACTTTCTGAAAAAGATTATCATTACAACAGGTACAGTTGCAAGTACGCTCATCAGGTGAACACCGGTAGATAATCCAACTAAATAAGCTATAGCGATAATATATTTTGCGCTATCCAGCTTATCGGCACGTTCATTCCATCTGATTATCAAATAAGTAATAGCCGCAACAAGCAAAGTACTGAAAGCATATACTTCTGCTTCGACCCCATTAAACCAGAATGTATCGCTAAAGCAGAACGAAAGGGCTCCAATTGCAGCAGCAGTATAAGTAGAAACTGCTTCGAGCAATGATTCGGGTTTTTTGCCTCTATAATTATTTATGAGCTTTACTGCAATTAGATAAAGGAAGAAAACAGCAAGCGCACTTGAAAGAACTGAGATTAAGTTTACTCTGAAACCAATGTTGGAAAAGAAGGGAATCTTTGAAAACACATTTCCAAGAATTAAAAAGAACGGAGCTCCCGGAGGGTGAGGAACCTGCAAATAATAACTGGCTGCAATAAACTCACCACAATCCCAAAAAGAAACTGAGGGCTGTGCAGTATTGAAATAAACAATTAGAGAAATTACAAAAACAACAGCCGCAAATACTCTGTGAAGTGCTTTCAGATTCATTATTTCCTCAATTAAAGAATAAACTTGGATTAACTACAATTTGATATGTGAAATTGTTTAAGAAGTTCAATCTATTTT
>JARRKF010000432.1:1530-3922 GCA_037388405.1 Ignavibacteriaceae bacterium
TTTAAAGAATTTATCATACTTGGATGTGTCGGGTTTTTCAAAATATTTATCATAAAGCTCTTTAAGCCTTTTCATACTTATTGAATCAAATTCTTCTTCATCTTTATCTCTTTTTATAAAGATCTTATATTCATCATACTCCTGCCGTGTAAATTTTCGCTCATACTTCTTTAAAGCTTCAAGAAACTTTTTCTGATCACGGTGTGAGTACATCTAAATCTTTATCAAATAAAATGTTAATAAAAATAGTTTGGAAAAATAACCATTCCAATGAATGGAAAAAACACATTACTGAATATAGACGCCAATAGTGAAAATTTGTTTATCTAATAAACCTAATCTCCAAATTAACTTTATTTATTTCGAAAAAACATTACGATATTGCTCTCCCCACTCCTTCAATAGGTCGATTACTGGAATTACAGATTCTCCCAATAAAGTTAAACTATACTCAACTTTTGGAGGAACTTCAGGATAAACCTTTCTTTTTATTATTTCGTCTTGCTCAAGCTCTCTTAGTTGTTGTGTAAGCATTTTATGAGTTACTTTGGGAAGTAAACGTCTTATTTCACCATATCTTTTTTCGCCATCTTTTAGTCTCCAAATAATAGGCATTTTCCATTTACCACCTATGATATCTATTGAAAGCTCAACTGGATTATTAAATTTTTTCCCCTTAAAGTTGAATTCTGGCATAAAATTTCCATTACTTACTTTTAATATAGTATGTTACTTTTCAATATAAACTAATACAAAATTAGGATATATTACTAATTATATCAAATGTTTTATTTGAGATAGTATATAAGAAAATGCGGCTGTTTTAAGAATTAGCCTTGTTTAATATTGTGGTTAACAAGCTAAAGTCGTAGATATCGCAATCGAGTAGTATGAAAAAAGGGCCTTGTCCTCGAATTACTAAAAATATAACTTTTTGTTGTGTGCATTAAATTAAATAACTACTCTATAATTGAACCTTCAATAATTAGTGCTCATCATATTATAAAAAGAACCTTTTTGCACTTTTGGACGTTTATTATTTATAATTAAAATGAAATATGAAAAAAATAATACATAAAGCAGAAACGAGGGGATATTTTGATTTTGGCTGGTTGAAGACAAATCACACTTTCAGCTTTGGCAATTATTATAATCCTGAGCGTGTAAACTTTGGAATGCTAAGAGTATTGAATGACGATTTTGTTGCACCCGCACATGGCTTTGGAACACACCCTCACAGTGATATGGAAATTGTATCCATCCCGCTTAAAGGTGGGTTAGCTCATAAAGACAGCACAGGCTCTGAAGGTGTAATTTTCCCAAATGAAGTTCAGGTTATGTCAGCAGGAACAGGTATTCATCACTCGGAATATAATCATTCAAAAGATGAAGAGACTAACTTCTTACAAGTGTGGATCTTCCCGGATAAAAAAGGACATAAGCCAAGACACAATCAAAAGTCATTTAATCCTGAAGAAAGAAAAAATAAATTTCAGCTAATTGTCTCACCAGAGAAATCTGATGGCAATCTATGGTTAAATCAGGATGCATATTTATCATTAACAGATTTAGAAAAAGGGAATTCACTGGAATACGAAATTCATACCAGGGGTAATGGTGTTTACATTTTTTTGACTGAGGGCTCCAGAAACATTGGTAATGAAGTATTTTCTAAAAGAGATGGACTTGGCTTCTGGGAGACCGATGAGATTTCAATAAAAGCTAATGATGATTCTCAGATACTTATTATAGAAATTCCAATGAATTGAGGCTAGAATTTAAAGCTTATAAATTTAACAATAAGTATTTTTGTAAATAATTAATTTAAAAGAAAAAATATGATTTATAAGTTTTTATCAGCAGCTTTTATTCTTCTAATTTTTCAAAACATTTTTGCGCAGGAAAAAGAATTGCCTCCTCTTAAAACCGTAAATCAAGTTGATCTGAAAAAATATGTTGGCTTATGGTACGAAATAGCAAAAACTCCAAATTCCTTCCAGGAACAATGTGCTTATGGTACCACTGCTGAGTATAAACTGCTAAAGGATGGAGATATTCAGGTTATTAATAAATGTTATACAAAAGATGGCGAAGCAGATGTTGCTGATGGACTTGCAAAAGTTGTTGATAAAACTACTAACTCAAAACTCGAGGTAAGTTTCTTCAGCATACTTGGATTCCGTCCTTTCTGGGGTGATTACTGGATTATCGGCCTAGATGATAATTATCAATGGGCTATAGTTGGTTCGCCCAACAGAAAATATGGCTGGATATTAAGCAGAACTCCAACTCTTCCAGATGAGACAATGAACAAAATATTTTCAATTCTTAAGGAGCAATATTATAATCCTGATGAATTTGAAATGACAATGCATAAATCGAAGTAAATACT
>JARRKF010000433.1:0-3026 GCA_037388405.1 Ignavibacteriaceae bacterium
CATTGCTGGATTAATAAATGATCTACTTTCTGATGAAGTTGTCTAAGTTCCAATTCAGATTTCAGGTTGATTTTATAATCTTCTTCTGCTCTTTTTCTGTCTCTGTCTTCCTGCCTGTTCTGGCTCATCATAATTACAGGAGCTTGAATTGCAGCGAGACACGACAAAATAAGATTTAAAAGAATATAGGGGTATGGATCAAATGGTCTTGATAACAGTACATAACTATTAATCCCTATCCAAATTAAAAGTATTGATGCAAAAATAATTATAAACCTCCAGCTTCCGCCAAAGTCTGCAAGCTTATCGGAAAGCCTTTCGCCAAAGGTTAATTGTGTTTCAAATTCTTTATCAATGTTGGTTGAAATAGTTTCATAGTCTGTAAGTTTTTCAATTACATCTTTTTCTAAACTTGTTAATTCTCCTTTTTCATCTTCCATTATTTTAAATAAGTAATCATTCCGAAATTTGCGTAGGTCATCCCTGCAAACAAATCCATTTTCGTCCCAGTTAGGGTAAGAATTTTTAATGATCTCTGAAATTGCCGGACGAATTATCGATGCCGAGAGAATTTCAGTCTTCGTTTGATCCCGACCGCAAATTTGACATACTTTTTTCATAACGTTTAATATTTATTTTTTACAAAAAATAATCTACAACTAGCTTTCATTCTTAAAAAAATAGTAAAACAATATATAAAATTATTCTTTTTCTGAATTAACTACTTAATAAAATCTTTATCCGAACTTCTTTTTTTATCTGGTAAATTAGTATAGTTTGAATACTGAACCTGAGTATAATATAAACGTTGCCACTGTTACCGAAGAATACGAAGCCATAGCTAATGCTTTAAGCGAAGAAGGTTATGAAACAGAATTAGTTAATATTGAAGAAAATATTGAAGTATTGATCGCTTTGCTCAGCAAAAATCCTCCGGACATAGTTTTTAATCTAATCGAGCACTATAAGGAAGACCCTGAACTTGAAAATCTGGTTGCAGGATTATATACTCTCTATGGTGTTCCTTTTACCGGTTCGGGACCCTTCACGCTTGCATTGTGCCAGAGAAAAGGAATGACCAAGCAGCTGCTTCTCGCAAACAACGTTCCCACACCAAGATACAAACTCCTTTCTGAACCAAAATTGCCAGCCAGACATGGTTTGCATTATCCTATGATTGTAAAACCAGCAAGAGAAGATGCAAGTTCCGGTGTAGAAAAAGATTCCGTTGTTTATAATTTAGAACAGCTTAACGAAAGAATTAAAAAGGTTTTTGAGGAATATAATCCGCCGATTCTCGTTGAAGAATTTATTGAAGGACGTGAGCTTCACGTTTCAGTTTTGGGTAATGATCCTCCCGAGGTATTACCAATTATAGAATTTGATTTTTCAGAACTTCCATCAGACCATCCGAGTATTATAAGTTATGATGCCAAATGGGATCCGCTTAAAGAATCATTCCACAGGGTTCATTCAATCTGTCCCGCAAAATTATCAAAACGGTTAGAGAAGAAAGTTAAAGAAGCCACACTTGAAGCGTATAAAATTACTGGTTGTCACGATTATGCAAGAATGGATATACGATTAACTAAAGACAATAAAGTTTTTCTACTGGAAGTAAATCCTAATCCCGACCTTACAGAAAGCGTTTCATTTATGGAATCATCTGAAAAAATGGGACTATCTTTTGGTGAAACATTAAGTAAAATTGTTGAGTGTGCTCTGAAAAGGACCTTACTTTCAACTACAAAAATTCAGGAAAATCAGAATAAAGATTCTTCCGATAAAGAATCTGATTAAAAATATACTCTATTCAATCCGAAATAGTAATAAGAAAAACTGCCGTTACCACACCAATAATTGTTATCAATGCGGAAATAAAAACAGTAAGAGAAATGCTACCCTCGGGACCAGCATATCCGCTTCGTAAATATTTAATTCTGAATCTTGCATATATAAAACCTGCAATTCCGCTGGTGAGCGAACCGGCAATAACTAAACAAACTCCCATAAGAAATGTATATGATCTTGGAAGCCAGGTTATTGATGATCCGATTTCCTTTAATCGAATGAAAATTCCAAACCGGTCGAGTATAAATCCTAAACTCATCAATGCAAGTGCAAGCCTAAGCCAGGAAAGTAATGTCCGTTCCGCTGAAAGAATAACTAAACGGGGACCAAATTTTTTATAGTCATCAATCGTAAATGATACATTCGAATTATTTATTTCTGCCATATTCTACTTCTCCTGATAATAAACAAAATACCATTCTGCAAATTTTTATTTAGTAAAGTTCAATGTATAATTCCTATTGCTACCGAATTGTTTTTCCAACTTAAATCCATACGAAGCAACTAAACCGCGCAATTCATCTATGCTCAGCTTATCAGGATCACCTGCTAATTCTGAAATGGACAATATTCCATCACTTTTTAGTATTCGGTAAATTTCTTTTAAATATGTATCCTTATTTTCAACTTCACCAATTACAGTAACCATAAATACTCTATCAAAAAAATCGTTTTCAAAATCAAGTCTGTTTCCATCGCACAACTTATACTCCACATTTTTTAATTCCTGCTTGTCAATTCTTTTTTTAGCATAATCAAGCATCTCCTGCTGTATGTCTGTTAAGAAGAGTTTTCCATTCGTTAATTCTTTTGCAATTTTTGTACTAAAGTAACCGGGACCGGGACCAATTGCCAAAACATTAAAATTATCTTTCAGCATTAATCTATGGATGAGTTCATTGGGCGAAAGAAAAATATTTCTTAATGGAAAGAGAAGTGTAAAAGCAAATTGATAAGGGAATACACCTTTGCTTGTAAATCTTTTGAGTGTTCCAGATTTTTCTCAGTTCTTCATAATACTTAATAATATAACAACAATCGCAAATAAATCCAGTCGCTCAAATAAATGCTAACGTACTTGTGCCTAAGCTGCTGCCCAGAACAGCAATATAGAATAGAACACAACTGTTAATGATTTAGTAAACTGTGTTTATCTTTAATTGCAAACACAGTTT
>JARRKF010000434.1:0-3161 GCA_037388405.1 Ignavibacteriaceae bacterium
ACATATTTTTTGCTTTGAACATTTGAAACATTGCTGTTGTCCATAAATCAGCAAGAGCATTAATAAACACAGATCCCTGACCATATTTATTGACAAACTCTATATCAAACCGCGATAGAGCACTCTCTGTTTGGGGATTAAAAGCTGGAATGGATTTCATTACTTCCCTTAATTGTTTTGAATTAGCAGCCTAACTATCACTTATATTACCAAACTCACTCACTGATAATTAACAAACTGAACTGGAAAATCAAGATCAGCTTCTTTTACTTTCTGGATAACTACTTGCAAGTCGTCTTTCTTCGCTCCCTGCACTCGTATTCTTTCATCCATTATCTGTGCATTAACTTTCAGCTTCATATCCTTTATCATTTTAGTAATCATCTTAGCGTTGTCTTTTGAGATTCCACTCTGCAGAGAAATTTTTTGTCGAAGCCTTCCGCTTGCAGCAGGTTCCGGTTCTTCCGGTTTCATAACTTTTATTGACAAACCGCGTTTTATAAATTTTGTTTGCAGAATATCTATAGATTGCTTGCGTGAGTAATCATCCTTTGTATTAATATTTAAAAGCTTATCTTTTTTATTTAGTTCAAGCTCGGTTGCAGAATCTTTTAAATCATATCTCTGCCTGATTTCCTTTATTGCCTGGTTAACTGCGTTATCCACTTCCTGGAAATCAATTTCAGAAACAATGTCGAAAGATGAATTTTTTGCCATCAGATTCTCCTTTTGTTAAGAATATATTTATATCATCACCTAAAAAATAATTAGGAACTAATTTCTGTTCCACTTAATTTTTCCCAACTTCAAACAAAACTTTTTAGAATTTAACTACAAAATAAATGCATTCTTTCGAAAATACCTGGCTTCCATTCATTTACCTTTATGGTGTGGGTGGATTTTAATATTGCTGCTCTCTACTGGTAAAAATATATGCAAACATTTCACGACTTAGGCACCAGTCTCGACTGGATAGTTATTGTAATTTATTTCATTGGCATTTTACTTTTCGGAAGCTACTTCGGAAGGTTCAATAAAGACACCAACGATTTCTTCTTCGGAGGAAGAAGATTTACCTGGTGGATAATTGCAATGTCAATTGTTGCAACAGGCGTCAGCAGCCACAGTTTCGTAAAATACTCGGCTATGGGATTCGAGCACGGATTTTCGTCATCAATGGCATATATGAATGACTGGTTTTTTGTTCCTTTCTTTTTATTTGGCTGGCTTCCTATAATAGTATATTCAAGAATCAGATCGATCCCGGAATATTTTGAAAGAAGATTTTCTCCCGGTGCCAGATTTCTTGTTACAATTCTCCAGTTACTTTACCTTATCGGATACACAGGAATCGGATTCCTTACGATGGCAAAAGCTCTTCAGCCAATGCTTCCACCTGCCTTTGATATTTTCGGAATACATATTCAAATAACGTTGATGAACATTGTTTTTGTAACTGCAATTATCATTGGTGTTTATATAACCTTCGGTGGACAGACTGCTGTTATCTTTACTGATCTTATCCAGGGATTTATGCTTTTGTTAGCAGGCTTTCTGGTGTTCTTTATCGGAATTTCTTTTGTTGGTGGATGGCATTCATTCTGGAATATTCTCCCAACAAGCTGGAAAATGCCATTAGCTAATTTTAACAGTCCTCCCGATTTTAATTTTGTCGGAATATTCTGGCAGGATGGTATTGCAGGATCAATTGGATTTTTATTTATGAATATGGGACTGGTGATGAGATTCATGGCAACAAAAAGTGTTAATGAAGGAAGGAAAGCGGCTACATTCAATATATTATTTATGCTTCCGCTTTCTGCAATTGTTGTAAGCAGTGGTGGCTGGATTGGCAAAGCAATTTCATTAATTAGTCCTTCGCTTGTTCCGGCAAATTCTAATCCCGATAGTATTTTTGTCCTCGTTGCGAGCATAATAACGTTACCGGGTTTATTTGGATTTATTATCGCATCCCTTGCAGCAGCTTTAATGTCAACGGTAAGTACCTATTTAAATGCCAGCGCAGCGATTTATATTAATGATGTTGACAGACCCATTAGGCTTTGGTTGAAGAAATTAAGGAAAGGAGATCCCGAGGATGAAAAAAGAAATTTGTTTAATGCGCGAATAGCAACTGTCCTTTTCACGATACTTGGAACACTTGCTGTAATTCCATTCAGTAAATTCGCAACCGTGTACGAAGCTCACGGATATTTTCACGCAACACTTACTCCCCCGCTGGTAATTGCAATTTTTCTTGGAGTATTCTGGAACCGGTTCTCGCCAATGGGTGTAATTGCAACTTTAATCGGCGGAATTTCTATGATGTTTCTTGGAGCATATTATCCCTATCCACTTATTTGGGTATTCGCACAAGGCGTTGAGATGACGAAAGAACACCCATACATTTATATTGAAGCTTTATACAATACAGTTGTTTGTCTTGGTGTAGCACTTGTAGTTACTTACTTATCAAAGCCAATAAACAAAGTTGCATCACTTATTAGATCAAAACCAAATCATAAAAACATTGCTACAGTACTGATAGTTATATCATCAATATTGTTTATTATTATCGCCTTTGATCTTGCTCACCTTATTTTATTAAGCATTCTTTCAATAGTATTAACAGGAATTGTTGCCGTTACTGCTGCTTATTACGTTCCGTACGATCAGGAAAAAAAGACAACTGGTCTTACTGTTTGGTCAATTGCAAAAGCTAAAGAATTATTTAAAGGCGGCAAGATAAATGACCGTGAAGGTGAAAAAGTTGAAGTGCACTGGAAAATAAAAGAAGATCCAAAAGATTGCGCTCATTTCTCTAAGAAAGATATGGAAAGAATGGCCGCTGATGTAAACGATATGGTTTATATTTCTGACAAAAGAAAATGGCTTGGGGGGTTAAAATCAATTCACACCCGTTACGGAGAACCTCACAATGAAGATGGAGTTGTTTATATCACGAGTCATCATGAAGAGCATGGAATATTCGTGAAAGGAAAATTATTGATTGCAGAAAAAGAAATGTAGGATTGATAAAGGAATAACAAAATGATAGTTGATAAAATTGAAAACTCTGGACTTTATAAAATTCTTGGCGAGAGAATTAAAAAATCGTTTGACTACATCAAACAAACTGATTTGAAAAACCTTAAGCCAGG
>JARRKF010000435.1:0-3809 GCA_037388405.1 Ignavibacteriaceae bacterium
GTAGGACATTATTTCCATAAATCTCCTCTGTATCGTTGTCAGCATCTACAGGTTGTGGTAATGTTGTCCAGCTAATCCCATTATCTGTTGTGAATTTTAATCCAGTCCCCTTATCAATACTTCCACCACCAACACCTTCTACACTTATAGCAGTCGCTACCCAAACCACACCGTTATTATATGCTATTGCTGAAACGGCATCAGTTCCAAAAGGAGAAGTATCATAAAAATTTGTCCAGTTATTTCCTCTATCAAATGATACACATACTCCCCTACTTGTACCAAGCCAAACTGTATCGGCAATTGTAATTATATCCCCAATACTATTGCTAATCGGATTAGGAGATGTATACTTTGACAAATAATTTTCATTGGATTGTAGCGAATACGATTCAGGACTAACCTGCATATAAGAAATTTTGGAGAATAAAACTATAAGAAAAAAGATGAGAGTATGTTTTAACATTAAAGAACGACTATATTATGAATTATTTTATTACTTAATGTTTTACTTCTATCTCTAGCTTGAAATTCGAATCGCCAAGTACCTGTTTGTGCACTTACCGGAAATGTTAGTACAACTGTATAAATACCATCTCCAGCAGTGACATCACCATTTTCTTGAGTATTCCCATCGTCAAACATTGGAAATTCTGAAATGCCTTGAGAATTAACGACTTTAATTCCATCCGGATTATAAACTTCATAAAAAACTGATTCGACATCGCTTAATCCATTACTATCACTAACTTCAACAGTGTAAAGAATGGTTCCTCCCGCTTGTACTGAATCAGGCATTATTAAATTAGAAATTACCGGTGGAACATTATCCTGACCATTATTAAAATAGAAAGAGCTTGAGGCTACCTCTTTATTAATTCCATCAAAACCTGTTACAGAGAATTTAACATTGTATTTGCCAATCGGATCTTGACGATGCAGGATAAACGAACCTTGATAAGTTTTTGTACTCACTTCCTGCATCTGTACAGGAGATGAATTCAACAAAGTATTGTCAGAGGCATATAAATCAAAATAAACTTTATTAATTACACTTTGAGAAGAAAAAACTAATCTGGGTGAGAAAAGTGAATCACCGGGTACTTTTAAATCTACAGTATCTTTAATACCATAAACAGCAGTCAATTGATAATTTTCAGAAGAAGTGTCTATTAAATTGTCGAACGTCTGCTCGCATCCCAAAAGCAAAAGCGGGACTAACAGTAAAAATAATTTTCCCATAGTAGAATTATATTTGTACGCAAGTAATCTCACAAGGTAAAAAATTGGGAATATTGAACAATTAGTTTGGTAATGTAAGCATAAATGGTACAGGTGAAAAAGAAATAATGAATATGAAAAACGATATCCAGCCTAAAATCAATCTACGTTTATCGAGTTTTGAAGTATCAGTTACCGGAGGGTGTTTTAACTTGATAACAAAGTATAATATTAATGCCCAGAACAACCAACCAGACCAGCCGAAATTATAATTTAATTCAAGGATGGCGTCCACAAATCCAAATAGACCAAACACAAACATTGTTGTAAAAGCAATTACTGATATTCTAAAATGATTTTTATCACCAAACATTGCAAAAGAAATATGTCCGCCATCTAGCTGACCAACTGGTATCATATTCATAGAAGTTATGAATAACCCAAACCAACCAGCACATAGATATGGATAATGATAAATTTCACTCATTGGAGGAAAAAATTGATCGGGTTTAATAAAGATATATTTAAAGAAAGAAAATAATAGTGAATCACCAAATGTTAATGCAATCCCCTCTTTTCCGTATTCAGGACTGAAATAATCAGGATGGATTTTTAGCAAGTAATCAACATTGGGCACATTCATAAATCCATAAATTAAAATTACCAGACAGACAACAAAACCAGCTATTGGTCCTGCAATGCCAATATCAAACATAGCTTTTCGATCATTTATCCTTGTTCTTGTTCTGATGACTGCACCCATCGTTCCAAAGTTTATAAAATATGGTATTGGTGGAAAAGGAATGTAGAATGGTAAAGTAGCCTTCACTTTGTGGTACACTCCTGCAAAGTAATGTCCAAACTCGTGAAAAGATATAATGAGTAAAATACTAATAGCGTAAGGAAAACCAGTTAACAATTCACTTAACTGATAAGGGCCCATCGATGCACTTTTCCATTCCACACCAGCAATTGTAGTGGTTATAAAAGTAATTACAAATAAACCAAGATGAAGAAGGGGTCTCTCTTTTCTGAATCTAGATATCAATTTCATTAAATATATTGCCAGGTTTTGGTTTAAACAACATTTTGTATAATTCTAAAAATAAACCAATTTAGTTAGTGAAGTATAGTATGGAAACTTAATAATCTTGCTTAACAATTTTTCATAGAGTATTACCGGAGACATTAAAGATTGCTCGAGCTTAAACTTTAATTTTAATTTGTAAAATCTTAAATCAAACCAGGAATATGAAAAATTAGTTTGCTTGACTATCTTATCAATCTCAGCTAACGTATATTCTTTAATATGCAGACCATGTGAACTTCCACCCTTCAATGCCGAAGGAGTCCAGAATAAATACCTGCCTCCTGGTTTTAGTACTCTATATACCTCTTTTAAATGAATTTTAAAGTCTTCTTCAGAAATATGTTCTATGAGGTCCTGACTTGTAACAAAATGAAATGTATTATCCTCAAACGGCAACTTTCTCGCATCTCCTAATCTGAAGTCAACACTTAATGCTTGCGGACTATTATTAAGCCTTTCTCTTGCTTTGTCAAGAGCAATTTTAGAGACATCCAATCCAATAACAGTATTTCCTTTTTCAGCTATCGATATGGCAAGTTTTCCATTACCGCTTCCAATATCTAGGACTTTATTACCGCTTCCACTCAGTTCAATAAAAATTTTTGAAAACCAATTTAATTCATTTGAATAGATACTTGATATTTTTTCCTGCTCTATAAAGAAAGTATGAATTTTATCATATGCTTCTTGAAAACTTTCCTGGGATGGATTCTTAAGCAGATTATCTTTCAGCTCATTTTCAAGTTTTTCTTGTACTTCTTTAAGATTATTTTGATTTTTGTTATTCATTTATGACCAATTAAATATCCAACCATTCACTGCTCACTTTTTAGAACCGAAAATGGGCTTTCAATAATTATTCTCTGAGTTCCAATAAATTATGTCTCTTGAAGTTCCAATATCTATTCTAACTTTATCCACGTCAAACAAATATTGAAAGCCCATTTTCGCAAAAGGATTTCTTCCGTTTAACCAATTTTCAGATTTAGAATCATAGTAACCATCGACCAGGTGCGCACTGACATGACTAAATCTTAATCTGAATCCATAACGATAGTTATGTAAAAACCAGTCCTCGTAACCTAAATTCATACCAAACAAGTAATCTATAGTCTCAACAGGAAATTTAACATTTGCTTCTGATCGTGCTCTTGTATAAGTAAAAAAATCTGCTCCAATAGAATATGATCTGCCTTCATTTCTCCACTGGATAATATCGTGAGAAGTCCCAATATCTATTCTAACTTTATTCAAATTAAATAAATATTGAAATCCAGTTTTGGGTTCAAGAAAATGAGCAGTGAACGGTTGTATGTTTAAATCATCCGGAAACCATTCTGTAATTGTCTGCGCATTAGAATTTAACTTTAATAATAAAATAAAAATAAGTACAAGTGATAAGCGCATTAATTATTCTCAGTTTGTGGAGTGGGTTTTCCGTCAGAGCCGGACTTTACCAGCTTTTTAATTTTTTGTTTAATGAGTTTGTTGTAGCTGT